>JAYTZB010000136.1:0-4290 GCA_043742085.1 Polyangiaceae bacterium | reverse complement strand
CTCGCGCAAGCCGACGTGGCCGTCGCGATGAACTCGGGGACGCAGGCCGCGAAGGAGGCCGGCAACATGGTCGACCTCGACTCGAACCCGACCAAGCTCATCGAGATCGTGGAGATCGGCAAGCAGCTCCTCATGACGCGCGGCGCGCTCACCACGTTCAGCATCGCCAACGACATCGCGAAGTACTTTGCCATCATTCCCGCCGCGTTCGCCGTGACGTATCCGCAGCTCGATCGCCTCAACCTGATGCGACTGGCCACGCCGCAGAGCGCCATCATGAGCGCGGTCATCTTCAACGCGCTGGTGATCGTCTTCCTGATCCCGCTCGCGCTCCGTGGCATTGCGTATCGCGCGATCGGCGCCGGCGCACTTCTCCAGCGCAATCTGCTCGTCTACGGGCTCGGCGGCGTCGTCGTCCCGTTCATCGGCATCAAGGCCATCGATCTCCTCCTCACCGTGCTCCACCTCACGTAGGTCGCCCATGTCCGCCGAAACCAAGGATGCCACTCCGCCGCTGCAGTCGAACCTAGCGACGCTCGCCGTGCAGGCCGCGAGCATGCTCGCGGTGCTGACGCTCCTGACGGGCGTGCTCTACCCGTTGCTCATCAGCGGAGTGGCGCTCTTGTTCCCCGAGAAGGCGAACGGCAGCCTCATCGTGAAGGACGGTAGGGTGTTGGGCTCCTCGCTCATCGGTCAACCGTTCGAGGACTCGAAGCACTTCTGGAGTCGGCTCTCCGCGACCACACCCGGCGCATACAACGCAGCGTCGTCCGCGGGATCGAACCTAGGCCCGACCAACGAAGCGCTCACCAAGGCCGCGAAGGCGCGCGTCGACGCCCTGATGGCGGCTGACCCGGAAAACAAGGCTCCGATCCCGGTCGATCTCGTGACGTCGTCGGCCAGCGGCCTCGACCCACACATCACACCGGCCGCGGCCGAGTACCAGGTCCATCGCGTGGCGAAGGCGCGGGGCGTGTCGGACGAGCGCGTTCGCGCCCTGGTCGCGGAGCACACTGCCGGTCGCGACCTCGGGTTCCTCGGCGAGCCACGTGTCGACGTCCTCCCGCTGAATCTCGCGCTCGACGAGCTGCGCTAAGGCGAATGCCGAAGAACGACGGCGGCGAGCTGGCGAAGGGAGAGACCGCTTCGCACCCCATCGCGAGCTGGCTCATCGTGTTGCGTGCGGACGGGGTGGTCGACTCCGTCGAAGGCGGCGCGCCGACGGTGTGGGTCGGTCAAGCGCTCGTCGACGCCATGGGGGCTGCGCCGCGCGTCCGCCGCGCGGCAGCCGAGCTCGTCGACGCGCCGCCGACGTCGAACGTCCGTCGGCGTGTGGTGCGCTTCGGCGTCGGCAGGAAGAAGGTCGAGGTCGAGGTCTTGCTCGTCGAGGCCGTGCCGCTCCGTCGCGCGCGCACGCGCGTCGACGAGCTGGTGATGCGAACGCTCGACCTGTTCGCGTCGCAAGCGCGGTCCAGCAACATCGATTTGACCATCGACCAGGCGCCGGACGTCCCACCCGTCATCGTCGTTGACGTCGAGAAGATCGCGTGGGCATTGTCTACGCTCGTGGCCAACGGCCTTCGCTATGCCAGCGCGCACGTCGGCGTCCACGTTCGCTGGGACGGGCCCACGAACGGGCTCACGATCGAGGTGACCGACGACGGTCCCGGCATGGCCGATCACATGGTCGAGTGGCTCTTCGAGCGGAATCCGACGAACGGTCAGGCCGCGGGGCTTGCGCTGGTCGTCGTCCGCGACGTGATCGCAGCGCACCGCGGTACACTCGCGGTGGCGAGTCGGCCCGGCCGCGGGACGACCTTCACGCTCCGCATTCCGCGTGTCGACGAGAAGGAGTGACGGGGTGAACGAGCTACTGAAGGAGCCTGCGCATGAAATTTGAATCGATGTCCGCGCGGGTCGCGACGTTCGCGGCCTTGTCATTCGCGGCCCTGTCGTCGGTGGCCGAACCTGTTCGAGCGCAAGAGCGCGACCCGGAAAGTTCCGCAGCGCCGCCACCGGAGCCTTCGACCGCGCCCGCGCCTCCGCCGGCGCCAGTGGTGCCTCCGCCCGTGACGCCAACGGCACCGGCCACCGAGCCGACGCCCGACGCGCCCTTCGGCTGGGGCGACTTCACGTGGATGAACGGCCAGAGCCGGCAGAAGGACTTTCCGCTCAAGGCACTCGGCGGCGCGGTCACGCTGAGCCTCTATCTCGACGTCAACTACGCCTACTCCTTCAATCACCCACGCGACGACACCTTCACCGGCACGGCGTCCGTGCCGCGGCACAACGAGTTTAACGTCAACCTCGCCTCGGTCGGCATGGAGTGGAACTACCGCAACGTGATCGGGCGTCTCTCGCTGCAATACGGCTCGATGATCAGCATCGTACAGGACCTCGACGGAACGACCGCGCGCGGTCGCAACAACGCCGTGCAGAACCTGCGCTACATCCGGGAAGCAACTGCGGGATATCACTTCGACGCGCTCCACGGCATCAACGTCGAGGGCGGTATCTTCATGTCCTATATCGGACTCGAGAGCTATCTCCTGGCCGAGAACTGGAATTACCAGCGCTCGGTGGTGTGCGAGCACACGCCCTTCTATTTCCAGGGAATGCGCGTCCAGATCTTCACCTCCGACCGCGTGAAGATCGAGCCCTGGCTGATGAACGGCTGGCAGACTTACGGCAAGTGGAATCTCCTGCCGGCCGCTGGAACGGCATTGCGCTGGAGCCCGACCGAGTCGCTATCCCTGATATCGAACTTCTACATCGGTACCGACACGAAGGGAGACGCGGGCCGCGCCCGCTTCCACAACGATCACAGCGTCCTGCTCCGCTACTTCGATGAGCCAGCGTCGGGATTCGTGTCGAAGGCGGCGTTCAGCATCAACAACCACATCGGCTTCGAAGCCGGAGGCAGCGACCCGGCGACGGGCCAAGCGTTGCCGGGGCCCGCACACGCGCACATGGTCGGGAGCGCGCTGTCGAATCGCGTCTGGTTCTCCCACGATCATCTGGCGGTCGCGGTGCGCGGAGAGGTGTACTCCAATCCGTCGCGCTACCTCTCGCAATATCCGCCGCCGGGCTTCGAGACTGGCCCGAACGTGAGGGCGTTGCAGATCTGGGGGCTGACGGGGACGTTCGACGTCATGCCGACCGACTTCTTCGCGTTCCGCCTGGAAGGATCCTACCGACACGCAAACGTGCCTTATTACGCGGGTCAGGGTGGCACGACCTCGCCGGATGGCTTCCAGCCGACGCCCGCGGGCTACCTCCCGGACACGGTGCAGGATCAGGCGCTCGTCGTCGCCGCCGTCAACTTCCGGCTCTGACGTCGGCATTCTCGGCCGGCAACCATCCAGCCCGTCACGCTCGTCCGTCGCCGCGCCACCGGCTCGACCAGTGCGGCGCGCACGGACGGCCTTTGGGCGCTCATGGTCCGGACGGAATGAGCTAACGTCTTGAGGTGAGGGAACACGATATGACGGGAAAGATGCGCTTCGAAGGGTTGACGCTCACGGTCGAAGATGTCGAGCGGTCGCTCGAATTTTACAATCGAAAGCTCGGCATCGAGGTGGCTTACAAGTCAGCGCCGGCCTTCGCGATGCTTCGTCATGGTGACGGCACCATCGGCCTTCTTTCCATCGACGAGGCGAAGAAGGAAGGGGTCGAGCGGGCGAGCGCCGCGCAGGCGCGAGCAATCCACATCGAGTTCACGACCGACAATCTGGACGAGCTCTACGAAGAGCTCAAAGGCAAGGGTGTGATCTTCGCGCACCCACCGCACGACGAGCCTTGGGAGCGGTCGATGACGGCCTACGATCCGGACGGATACGCCGTCGAGTTCGCTCAGGGCAAGCGTGGACAGAATCAGACCACGGGTTGATCGGCTCGCCACGTAGCCGTCCGCCCTGCAATACGTCTTTAGCGATTCGCCTGAAGCAGCACCGCAGCATCGTCTTCCGCTCGAAGCGCTCGCGAAGTGTGGACCCTTCGCGCAGAAGGACACACGGTCGAGGTGCGCCTCCGTGGGAAGGTCAGCTCTGACGCCTGTGACTTTGTCCGTGCGTCGGTGCTGGCGGCAGCTTCAATGAATGGTCTCTCTTTCACGCGCGTCGTCTGTTCGCTGCGCGGTCGCTGCTCGTAGGATGCTTACGGCGCGTTTGCGCGCGGCGAAGCGGGCCTGCAGGGCGATGTAGACGAGCCCACCGTTCACCAGGATCGACACCCGTTGCATCCAGCGGAACGGGAAGGGATCCGGTGCCCCCCAGCCCGTACGGGCCAGGA
>JAYTZB010000135.1:0-1970 GCA_043742085.1 Polyangiaceae bacterium | reverse complement strand
GGTAACGGCTTCGGAAACGCGTCGAAGGGCGCTCCGGCGTACGCCGCGATGACGGACTACCTCGCCGGAGGCGGCCGGATCTTCACGACCGACTTCATGTACACCTGGTACCGCTACTCGCCGAACGCCGCGCTCGCCGGCGCGACGCAGATGCGAGGCGGCGCGCCCATCGGCGGCAAGCCCATGAGCGTCGACACGTCTTTCCCCAAGGGGAAGGCGCTCGGCGACTGGCTCGCGACGGTGACGCCTGGCTCGAACAACAAGGTCGATCCGGACGTCGTCTTCAGCAACATCATCTCCACCGACCCGACGAAGACACAGCAGTGGGCGACCTCCGGCGACCCGCAGCCGGGTCCGCGTGTCTTCTCCGTCAACATCCCGGTCGGCGTGCCCGTCGAGCAGCAGTGCGGCAAGGGCGTGCACATCGACGCGCACGTGAACAACCCGCAGCTGGGTGGCGGCGACGTCATCGATCCGAGCTATCCCAAGGGCTGCGCGAGCACCCTGAAGGAGGGCGAGAAGCTCCTCGCGTTCTTCTTCTTCGACCTCGCGTCGTGCATCCAGAACGAGGCCGAGCCGCCGAAGCCGCCGACGGTCAAGTAGGGCGCTAACGGAGCGGCGCTACTGGATCACGCAGGTCTTGTTGCGCGGGTTCTGATCGATGTGGAGATGCGTGCCGCTCTCCTTGTAAGCGAACTTGAACCCGGCGTCGCAAGCGCGCTGCTCGTCCTTGGTCGTGTAGAAGGCGAGCGGGAGATCGAACGCGTCACCGAACATGTGACGTGAATTGTTGGCGCAGGTGCCGCTGCATCCGAGCGGATCGCCACACAACGAGCGGCACACGTCCTCCTGATGCTTCGGGCTGCGGAAGCCGCTGTTCACCGCCACCGACACGTTCACGGCGTCCCGGAAGTTGTCGAGCGATGCGACGGCGGCGGGCTCCATCAAGACGAGGTTGCCGTAGCCCTGGCTCACCTCGGTGCCGACGAGCTCCTCGAGCGTGAAGTGCGCGCCCACGAGGACGGTGATCGGGTGAACCTCGTGGGTGACCGCATCGACGAGGTTGGACACGTCGAGAAAGCAGACGGGCGCCTTCTCTCCGGTGCCGAGGTGGTCCTTGTAGCTGGCGGTCTTCGCGTCGTCGGGAAATGTCTGGATGGTCACGCCGCTCGGAAATGCGAGCGGGGCGCACGGGTTCGACGCGGCGTCACCCGCGGCGGCCTCGGCGGGTCCGGCATCGACGGCCGCGACCGTCGGCGCGCTCGCGTCAGGTGTCTCGGGCCCCGCGTCCGCGGAGCCGCACGCCGGGAGGGCGACCGACGACGCGAGCGCCGTGGCGAGCGCCATGGCGAGCAGCAAGGGCCTCGAACGCAAGCGAGGTGGCGGTACGAGAGCAATCATGCGCAACGGGAGCTCGAGTGTACCGCGCCAGTTGCCACCGGAGGTGAATCGCGAGCGGTGCGGTACAGCGACGACATAGTCTTCCGCTCCCATCGGCCGCAGCGCGGCGCAGCGTGGGCTGCGGGGCGATCCTCCGTGCGTGCTCGCGAACGGCTGCTAGACGCACAGGATGGGCACGAACGAAGCTGCTGCTCCCGCGGTCGACGACGACTACGTCGTGAAGCTCCCGAGCGGCGACGCGCGCGTCATGACCATCGACGAGCTCGACGCCGCGCTGGAGGCCGGAACGATCCACAAGGACTCGCCCGTGCTCGCGCCGGGCACCGTCACGTGGACGACGCTCGGCGTGCTCGCGGGACTCGACGACGAGCCCGCGCTCTCCCCCGCGTTTGCGGAGTCCGCCATTCCTTCGCCGTCGAGCGTCGCTCCGCCGTCGAGCGTCGCTCCGATGGTCATGGGCCCTGCCGATCTCGACGACGACGACAGCGCCGTTCTCCGTCCGCGCCGCCGGGCGGGCAAGGTCGTCGTCGCCGCGTTCGCCGCGCTCGCGATCTTCGCCATCGGCTTCG
>JAYTZB010000134.1:0-3604 GCA_043742085.1 Polyangiaceae bacterium | reverse complement strand
CGGGCTCCACGCGCACGGGCGCATACGGGTACCCGATGACCGAGCGTCCGTCCTTCGTCGCGAGGGCGTGGCTCACGAAGACGGGATCGCCGCGGACGTAGATGGCCTCGCTGCCCTCGGTGCACGTGTGCGCGAGGGCGTGCACGGCCGGCTTGTCGACGTGGAAGAACATGTGGTCGACGATGGTGTTGCCCGCCGGATCGCGCGCGGTGATCTCGACATCGGCGACCCCGGGGACGCCTGCCTTGAGGACCAGGCTGCGCTCGTTCACCTTCTCGATGGCGAGCACACCGGCCTGCGAGGACGTCGCTCGTGTGATCACGAGCTTGTCCTCGGTGCCGTTCGCGAAGGCGACGACGTCGAGCTTCGCGCCGGGCGCGATCGGCTTCACGAAGTTCTCGAAGTCGAGGCCCGATGCGTACGCGAACGTGAACTTCGCGTGGTACCCGGTCGACTTCGCGTAGCAACCGCTCGCGGTCATCGCCAGCGTCGCCAGCGCGACGACGAGCAAACTCTTCGCCAAGGACGTCACGCGGGTCATGCTCGCTTCGCGCGATCGAGCATGGCGTGGAGCAGGACGTTGCAGCCCGCCTCGAGGTGTTCGGGCTTCGCGTCCTCGATCTCGTTGTGGCTGATGCCGTCCTTGCAGGGGACGAAGATCATTCCCGCGGGCGCGAGGCGCGCCATGTAGACCGCGTCGTGGCCGGCGCCGGAGACCGCGTTCATGTACGAGTAGCCGAGCATCTTGGCGCCTGCCTCGACGGCGTCGACGCAGCCCTTCTCGAACGGACAGGGCGGAAAATAGGACACTTGCTCGATGGTGATGGCGAGGCCCGACTCCTTCGCGGTCTTCTCGACGAACGTGCGGATCTCGGCGTCCATCGTGTCGAGGCGCTCGTTGTCGACATTGCGGAGGTCGATCGAGAACTTCACGCGACCGGGAATGACGTTGCGGCTGTTCGGGAAGTTCTGCACGAAGCCGACGGTGCCGCGCCCGTATGGCGGGTAGCGATGCGCGATGGCCACCGTCTCCTGCATGATCTTGGTCGCGACCTGGAGCGCGTCCTTGCGGAGGGCCATTGGCGTTGGACCGGCATGCGCTTCCATGCCGGTCACCACGCAGTCGTACCAGCGGAGGCCGAGCACGCCGGTGACCACGCCGATGGTGATGCCGGCGTCCTCGAGGACGGGGCCCTGCTCGATGTGCGCCTCGAAGTAGGCGCCGAGCGGATGCTTGCCCGGCTCCTCGTCGCCCACGTAGCCGATGCGCGCGAGCTCCTCTTGGACGGTCTTGCCGTCGACGTCCTTCGCCGCGTAGACCGACTCGAGGCTGAACGCGCCGGCGAAGACGCCCGAGCCCATCATGACGGGCACGAAGCGCGAGCCCTCCTCGTTGGTCCAGAACACAACCTCGATCGGCGCCTCGGTCTCGACCTTGTGGTCGTTCAGCGTGCGGACCACCTCGAGGCCGGCGAGCACGCCGTAGTTGCCGTCGAACTTGCCGCCGGTGGGCTGCGTGTCGATGTGGCTGCCGCAGGCGATGGGCGGCAGGCTCGGATTCTTCCCGGCGCGGCGCATGAAGACGTTGCCGATCTTGTCGGTCGTGACGGTGAGGCCCGCCTTCTTCGCCCACGCGACGACGAGGTCGCGGCCCTGACGATCGAGGTCGGTGAGCGCGAGGCGGCAGACGCCGCCCTTGGGCGTCGCGCCGATGCGTGCCAGCTCCATGAGGGAGCTCCAGAGGCGGTCCCCGTTGACGGCCAGGCGGGCTATCGATGCGTCGGTCGGAAGGCTCATCGCCGCATCGTATGCGACCTACTTCGAGGACGGGAACGAGTAGATCGCGCCCTCACGCACGCCGGCCGAGGGCCAGCGCTGGGTGATGGCCTTCCGCTTGGTGTAGAAGCGCACCGCGTCAGGGCCATAGGCGTGGAGGTCGCCGAAGAGCGAGCGCTTCCAGCCGCCGAACGAGTGGTAGGCGACGGGCACCGGCAGGGGGACGTTGATGCCCACCATGCCGACCTGGATGTGGTCCGAGAAGTAGCGGGCCGCCTCGCCGTCGCGCGTGAAGATGCACGTGCCGTTGCCGTACTCGTGATCGTCGATGAGCTTCATCGCTTCTTCGAGCGTCTTGACGCGCATGACGCCCAGCACCGGGCCGAAGATCTCCTCCTTGTACGTGACCATCTCGGGCTTCACGTGATCGAAGAGGCATGCGCCCAGGAAGTAGCCGTTCTCGTGTCCGGCGACCTTCACGCCGCGTCCGTCGACCACCAGCGTTGCGCCCTCCTTCACGCCCTGCTCGACGTAACCGCGCACCTTCTCGAAGTGCTGCTTCGTGACGAGCGGGCCCATGTCGTTCTTGGCGTCGGTGCCGGGACCGACCTTCATGCTCGCGATGGCGGTCTTGAGGCCCGCGACCACCGCGTCGGCCGTGGCGTCGCCCACCGCGACCACGATCGGGATGGCCATGCAGCGCTCGCCGCACGAGCCATAGGCCGCGCCCATGAGCGCATTCACGGCGTTGGCGATGTCGGCGTCGGGCATGACCACCGCGTGGTTCTTCGCGCCGCCGAGCGCCTGGACGCGCTTGCCCTTCGCGCAGCCCTGGGCATAGATGTACTCTGCAATCGGCGTGGAGCCGACGAAGCTGAGCGCCTTCACGCGCGGGTCGCCGATGAGCGTGTCGACCGCCTCCTTGTCGCCGTTGACCAGGTTCAGGACGCCCGGCGGAAGGCCGGCCTCGAGCGCGAGTTGCGTGATGAGGAGGGCGCTCGACGGATCGCGCTCCGACGGCTTGAGCACGAAGGTGTTGCCGCAGACCACCGCCATCGGCCACATCCAGAGCGGCACCATGGCCGGGAAGTTGAACGGCGTGATACCGGCGACGACGCCGAGCGGCTGGTGCTCGGTCCACGCGTCGATGCCCGGACCGACGTTGCGGCTGTGCTCGCCCTTGAGAAACTCGGTGGCGTAGGAAGCGTACTCGACGTTCTCGATGCCGCGCTGGACCTCGCCCATCGCGTCGCCCGCCACCTTGCCGTGCTCGGCGGTGAGGAGCGCGGCGATCTTCTCGGCGTGCATCTCGAGCAGGTTCTTGAGCTTGCTCATGACGCGCGCGCGCTTCAGCGGAGCCGTGGCTCGCCAGGCGGGAAACGCCTTCTCCGACGATGCGATGGCGGCCTCGACGGTGGCCTTGTCCGCGAGCAGGACGCGCTTCTCGGCCACGCCGGTCGCGGGGTTCCACACCTCCTGCGAGCGCTGCGAGTCGGATAGGACGTTCTTGCCGTCGATCCAGTGACCAACCGTGGGAAGCGCTTCGGACATGATGATTACCGCTGTGGAAAAGGGTTTGAGGGACGCATTCTTCCACATCGGACGGTTGGACGCGACCCCGCGGGGCGCAGCTCAGCGTCAGTGGGCGGTGAGGTCCGGGTAGCGGAGCGGCTCGCGCCACTCCGGGACCATGTTGTCGTCGGTGATGACGGACGCGATCTTCGAGGTCCGCTCGAAGATCGACTCCCGGCCCTCGATGTCGTTGAACCCCATGAGGTCGTCGTAGACCGCCTTCTGCGAGGCGACGCCGAGGTCGAGCACGGGCTTG
>JAYTZB010000133.1:0-3200 GCA_043742085.1 Polyangiaceae bacterium | reverse complement strand
GGCGGTCGCGCACTCGCGCGGGTCCGTGCAGGGATCACCGAGCTTTTGCTTGGTGCTGCATGTGCCCTCCGAGTAGCAGCCAGTCGCGGTCTTGACGTTGCACGACGCCGGGATCGCGCAACGGAGGCCCGTCGCGCAGCAATCCTCGGAGTTACCGCACCGGCACTTCGCGCCCAGTGGCGCGTTGTGCTCGGTGGGGACTCCGGAAGCGCTCACCTCGGTCGAGCCCGAACCGCCGTCGGTCGAGCCGGTGCCGACCGTCGTCGAGCTGCAGGCGACGAGGGCGGAGGCCGTCGCGATCGCAAATGCAGCGCGGACGAGGCGACGAGAGGAGGCGCGACGAGCGACGAGGAAGAGGGCCATGGTCCGCGCGGCCTAGCACGAGCCCTACCATGGAGAGACCACCCTCGCCGCGCGGGGCCGCGCTCCGGGCGGGCTCCACGCGTGAACGGATCGGGCCGAAACCAGTGTGAACTCCAGGCTGGACGCGGCCGGCGAACCGATCTACTCCCTGGATGGTCGCAACGGCGACGTACGGCCCTGTCGACCCGGAAACGTGAACCCCGCCAGGCCGGAAACGGAGCAACGGTAGCGCGGAAGGGTGTGGCAGGGCCTTTCCCTATTTCGCGCCCCGCAACGCGACGCGATCCTTCGGCCGGTGGCCGTCAAGTCGATTCGCATGGCGCAGGGCGATATGATCCGGTACTCCAACGGATAGGGATTGCGGTCGTTCAAGCCGCATCACCGCAAGCTACGCCCCGTGTTTCCGCGCCTTTTGGCGCAAGATTTTTTCGCTCGGTAGGGCTTCCCCGCCGAGATTCCGTTTCGTAACGCGCCCGAGGCGCGACGAGCTTCTCCACCTCCCAGAGGTGGTATCGACGATGTGGACCGAGTCACGCTACCCGAACAACGCTGCGCTGATGGCGCGCCCGCTCCTCCTGAGCGTGGCGAGTGCCGAGGCCGAGCCGCGCGTCGGGTGCGGAGCGTGCGACCGGTCGACAGCAGGTCGAGAGCAAGGCTCGGAGCTCACCTCGGGCGGGAAAGTGACTCCCGCCGATGGCCAAGAACATCCTCGTCCTAAGCTGTGATTTCCGTGAGACGCGCGCTGCGCTGATCGAAGACGGCATCATCGCCGAGCTCCACATCGAACGAAAAGGCCGCCAGTCCAGCACTGTCGGCAACGTGTACCTGGGAAAGGTCACACGCGTTCTCCCCGGCCTCCAGGCCGCCTTCATCGACATCGGTCAGGAGCGCGCTGCGTTCCTCCACGTCGAGGACCTGATCCGCCCCGACGACTTCGACGAGTACCTCGCCGGTGGTCGCAAGCTGGCGCGTAGCAACGAAGAGACCGCGGTCGGCGAGTCCGAGGACGAGGCCGAAGCGGTCGCGGGCGAGGCCGAGGGCGCCGCCAACGTGGCCGCCACCGTCGCGGCCTCACCGGCGGCCGGCGGCGCGGAAGCCGCTCCGGTCGCCGCAGCAGCCGCGCCGCGATCCGACGCACCCGCCGAGGACGCCGTCATCAGCGTCAGCGCGCCTTCGAGCGAGCACCCGCCCGTCGCCGCGCCCGAGAACGATCTCGAGACCACCGTCGCGTACGGAGGCACGTGGCCCGAGCCGCCCCCGGGCCGTGGCCGCAACGGCACCGCCAAGCTCGATCGCGCGCTCGTCACCGACGCCGACGCAGCGCCCTCGAGCGAGCCGATCACCCCGCCGCGCCGATCGCGCTCGTCGCCGGTGCCTTCGCCGGCCAGTGCGCCTCTTGCCCCGAGCGCCCCGAGCGCTCCGAGCGCTCTCTCTTCCTCGCCGTCGATGAGCGAGCTCGTTCCCCCGGCCGACGCGTCCGGTGAAGAGCTGCTCGTGCGCGGCTCGTCCGACAGCGACATCGAATCCGGCCACTCCCTCCACTCGGCGCCCACGCTCGACGAGCTGCCGGACGACGATGACGACGATCTCGACGACGACGGCGACGATCACGACGGCGATGCCGACGACGACGATCAGCCCGCGTCGAGCGGTGGCATCCCCGCGGTCACCCCCAGCGGAGCGCGCATCGATGCGCTCGACACCCTCGACGCGCGCGGCGACGTGGCGCCGGTCGGTGTGCCCGAAGGCGGCGCCGAGGACGTGGAGGCCGGCGACGGCGAGGCCGAGGACGACGACGATCTCGACACCGGCGATCTCCCTGGCTTCACCATCACCGAGCCCGGCGAGCCCGTTCCGCGTGCACCCGCGCCGGCACGTGCCGACGATCGCGGCGGACGCGGCGGCGGTGGCGGACGACGTCGTCGCGGACGCGGCCGTGGCGGCGAGCGTGGTCCGGCCACCGGTCCCGATGCGCAAGCGCGCGGTCCCGGTCGTGGCGACGGTCGCGGCGCGGGCGCCGGCGCCGGTGCAGTCGCGCGCGACGCGCGGGCGCCCGGTGGCGGTGGCGGCTCGCGCGGCGATCATCGCGGCGGCGGCGGCGGAAGCCGCGACCGGCGCAGCGGCCGCTCTGGCGGTCACGGCGGACGCGAGCGCAGCGACGGCATGCCCGGTCGCATCTCGAAGACCACGCCCATCCGCGACGTCGTCCGCGAGGGCCAGGAGATCATCGTCCAGGTCACGAAGGATCCCATCGGCACGAAGGGCGCTCGTTGCTCGAGCCACATCTCGCTGCCGGGCCGTTACGTCGTGTACCTCCCGACCGTCGATCACATCGGCATCTCGAAGCGCATCGGCTCGGACAAGGAGCGCGCTCGCCTTCGCGAGGCCATCGAGGCCATGAAGCCCCCGTCAGGCGGCCTCATCGTGCGCACCGTCGCCGAGGGCCTCACGAAGAAGGGCCTCAAGCAGGACGTCGGTTACCTGGTTCGCCTCTGGGGCGAGATCGCCAAGAAGCGCGAGGGCGCCAAGTCGCCGTACGTGCTCTCGAGCGAGCTCGATCTCGTGCTCAAGGTCGCGCGCGACCTCTTCACGGACGACGTCGACGAGGTCGTCATCGACGACAAGCAGCAGTACGAGCGGCTCTGCCGCTTCGTCGAGATGTTCGCGCCCGACCGCGTCAAGGACGTGAAGTTCTACGACGAGGACGAGCCGATCTTCGACGAGTACGGCATCGAGGACGAGATCCAGCGCGCCCTCGAGCGCAAGGTCCCGCTGCCCTCCGGCGGCCACCTGATCATCGATCAGGCCGAGGCCCTCACGGCGATCGACGTCAACAC
>JAYTZB010000132.1:0-5547 GCA_043742085.1 Polyangiaceae bacterium | reverse complement strand
CCGGGTGCGCCGGTCCCGCCGCGCAGCAGCGCCGCGAGCCGTGTGAACGTCGTCGACGAAGAAGGCCGCATCATTTACGGCCCCCCGTTGCGATCCGGTGAGTTCACGGTCGGCGTGCGCTTTCCGACGACGCTCTACAACTGGCGCGTGCAGGTCTCGCCGTTGGCCAGCGAGGAGCTAGCGTCCCGCGTCGAGAACCGGCGGCTGCTCGAGATCACGATGGTGAGCCTCTCGTGCATCGTCATCATCGTCGGCGCGATCGCCATCGTGCTGGTCGCCGAGAAGGAGCGCCGCATCTCGGCACTGAAGAGCGAGTTCGTCGCCAACGTAAGTCACGAGCTGAAGACGCCGCTGGCGCTCGTGCGGATGTTCGCGGAGATGCTGCAATCGGGGCGCGTGTCGACCGAGGCGAAGAAGAAGGAGTACCTCGACATCATCGTGCGCGAGAGCGAGCGGCTCTCGGCGCTCATCGAGAACGTCCTCGACTTCGCGCGCCTCGAGCGCGGCCGCGGCAGCTACGAGTTCTCGGAGGGCGACATCGGCGACGCCGTCACGCGCGCCGCCAACGTCTATCGCTACCGCGCCGAGCGCGAAGGCGTGAAGCTGGTGCTGGAGGTCGAGCCCTCGCTGCCGCGCGCCCGCATCGACGAGCGCGCCATCCAGCTCGCGGTCATCAACCTCGTCGACAACGCTCTCAAGTACGCGCCCGGCGGCGAGACCATCACCATCCGCGCGTGCGGTCACGAGGGCGGCGTTCGCGTCGAGGTCCGCGATCAGGGACCCGGTGTCGCGCCCGAGGACCGCCAGCGCATCTTCGAGCGCTTCGTACGGCTCTCGAGCTCGCGTGAGCGCTCGCCCGCATCGCCCGTTCGCGGCAGCGGGATCGGCCTCGCGCTCGTGAAGCACATCGCGGAGAGCCACGGCGGTCGGGCCTGGGTCGAGAGCGAGGTCGGGCCCGCCGCCGCTCCAGCCGACCGGCCAGGCCCCGGTTCGACCTTCACCTTCACGATTCCTGCGAGGCGCGTTCTTCCAGGAACGGAGGGCGCCGAAGGCGATAAGGAGGCGCAAACCCAGGCTCAAACCGATATCGGTGCCTCCCGTGAGCCCAAAGCTTCCGACACTTCGCGAGCGGATCGCGTCGCGGGTGGTTGACGGCGCGCCGCTAAGGGATAACGTAGGTTTCGTCGCGGGGCAGAGGCCGTTTCGGCCGACGTGCGCTCGCGTTTGGGAGGTATTTAGGGTTCGCGATGCCGGGTCAGAACGAGGAAGCGAAGCTGTTCGTAGCGGGGCTCCCAGACAGCGTTTCGGAAGATGTGCTCAAGACGATTTTCGAGGCTACTGGCGGCAAGGTCGTCAGCGTCAGCCTCCCGAAAGATCGTACGACGGGTCGTCCGCGAGGTTTTGGATTCGTAACGATGTCGTCCGCTGCGGAAGCGCAGTCGGCACGCGATTCACTCGATGGATCGCTGCAGGGGGGTCGTTCGATCTCCGTGCGGCCGTTCCAGCAGGAGCCTCCCCGTGTGGGTGAGCGCGCTCCGTTCTCGAGTGGACCAGGAGCCGGCGGACCACGGTCCACGCCGTATGGAGGAGGGCCGCCCAGCGCAGGTGCCGGTCCCGGAGGTCCACCGCGCGGAGCACCGCCTCAAGCGCCCGACCGAACGCTCTACGTCGGCAATCTGCCGTACGACATCACGACCCAAGAGGTCGAGGTGCTCATCAATGGCGTCTGCGGAGAGAACAGCGTCGTCCGCGTTCATCTCCCGATGGATCCCGATGGTCGCAAGCGCGGCTTCGGCTTCGTCACGATGTCGAGCTCGGAGACCGCGAAGGTGGCTTCGGAGCAGCTCAAGACGATCGACATGCGCGGTCGTCGCCTGGTCGTCAACATCGCCCACCCCAAGGGTGAGCGCCCGGCCGGCGGCGGGTACGCCGGCGGCGGCGGTGGCGGGTACGCCGGCGGCGGCGGTGGCGGCGGATACAGCGGTGGCGGCGGCGGTTACAGCGGTGGCGGCGGTGGATACAGCGGCGGCGGTGGCGGCGGTGGCTTTCCGCCTCCCCCTCCCGGCTTCGGTCCCAACGCACTTCCCGCCTCGCGCAAGTCGTTCGAGGAGCGCAAGCGCAAGGGCGGCGGCCCGGGCGAGGGCGGCGAGGGCGGACCGCCGAAGAAGAAGGCCGGCGGCGGTGGCAAGCGCGAGCGCAGCACCGGCGGTGGCGAGGACTTCGACTGGCGTACCAGCGCCCTGCCAGACAAAGACGACGACTAGACCGGACGCGACGGGCTATTGACAATAAAGACCGCGTGAGTAGATTCCGCGGTCCGGCGCCGCCTCGTTCGAGGGCGGTGGGAGCAAATCATGCGTGACATCATCAAGATGACCTGTGGCAACTGCAGCCGCGCCAACTACGTGACGACGAAGAACAAGCGCACGATGGCGGAGAAGTTCGAGATCAAGAAGTTCTGCTCGACCTGCCGCAAGCATCACCCCCATAAGGAGGGGAAGATCTCGAAGGGCTGAGAAGGTCTTTTCAGGATCGAGGGGGCTCCGCCCCCTCGGACCCCGAGAACAGGAACGCCCGCCGGGTCGCAAGATCTGGGCGGGCTTTTGCGTTTTGTGCGTATTTTCCGGGTCGTCTGCGACGGGAACGGGGGCCTGCGGGTAGACAGACCCTCCTCCTGTGGTATGACCGCCCGGCTTCGAGGGGGTAGCTCGACCCTCGG
This sequence comes from Polyangiaceae bacterium, assembly GCA_043742085.1. Taxonomy (GTDB): domain Bacteria; phylum Myxococcota_A; class Polyangia; order Polyangiales; family Polyangiaceae; genus Labilithrix. The sequence continues at coordinate 2,828 of JAYTZB010000132.1, read as the reverse complement.
AATTTCCGCTCCAGAACCGCTCATGTCCTTCCCCCGAACCGCAACCCCGCCTCCCGAGCGCAGCAAAAACCGATGATCTTCGACTGGCTCCACGGCCTGTTCTCGAACGATCTCGCGATCGATCTCGGGACCGCGAACACGCTCATCTACGTGAAGGGCAAGGGCATCGTGTCCTGCGAGCCGTCCGTCGTCGCCGTCCAGCGCGACGCGCGCGGCGGCAACAAGGTCCTCGCCGTCGGCCGCGAAGCCAAGGAGATGCTCGGGCGCACCCCCGGCAACATCAAGGCGGTCCGTCCCCTCCGCGACGGTGTCATCGCCGACTTCGAGATCACCGAGGCCATGCTGCGGTACTTCATCGCGCGCGCGCACAATCGCCGCACGCTCGTGAAGCCGCGCATCATCATCTGCGTCCCCTTCGGCATCACCGAGGTCGAGAAGCGCGCGGTGAAGGAGTCGGCCGAGGGCGCCGGCGCCCGCGAGGTCTATCTCATCGAGGAGCCCATGGCCGCGGCCATCGGCGCCGGCCTCCCCATCACCGAGCCGTCCGGCAACATGGTCGTCGACATCGGCGGCGGCACGAGCGAGGTCGCTGTCATCTCCCTCGCCGGCATCGTGTACTCGCAGTCGGTCCGCGTCGGCGGCGACAAGATGGATGAAGCCATCCAGGCCTACCTGAAGCGAAAGTACAACCTGGCCATCGGCGAGCAGACCGCCGAGCGCATCAAGATGGAAGTGGGCAACGCCTACCCGCTCGAGCGCCAGCTCACCACCGAGGTGAAGGGCCGCGACCTCGTCGCCGGCATCCCGAAGACGGTCGTCGTCAACTCCGACGAGATCCGGGAAGCGCTCAGCGAGCCGACCAACGCCATCGTCGAGGCTGTGCTCCTCGCGCTCGAGAAGACGCCCCCCGAGCTCGCGGCCGACATCGTCGACAAGGGCATCGTGCTCACCGGCGGCGGCGCGCTCCTCAAGAACATCGACGTGCTCCTCCGCGAAGAGACCGGCCTCCCGGTCATGGTCTGCGACGATCCCATCAGCGCGGTCGTCCTCGGTAGCGGCAAGGCCCTCGACCACATGGAGCTCTTGAAGGAGGTCACGATCGGCTAATAAGGCCGATCGCGACTTCAGAGCAGTACCCAGTGACGGCGTACAAGCGTTACCGGGACGTGGGGATCGTCATCATCCTCCTCGCTGTGCCGTTCTTCTTCCTGCGCGCGAACATGAAGCGCCCGGACAACCTGAACGGTCTCGACCGCGCGGTCCTTCGCATCAGCGCGCCCATCGAGTTCGCCGCTTCGAGCCTCGCGCGCGGCGTCTCCAACCTCTGGGAGAGCTACGTCTATCTCGTCGACGTGAAGGCCGACAACGAGCGCCTCGCCTACGAGAACGCGCGGCTCCGCGAGCAGAACCACCGCCTCGAGCAGAAGGAGACCGAGAACCGCGAGCTGCGCCGCCTCCTCCAGCTCCGCGAGTCGCTGCCGGGAGACCTCGTCAGCGCGCAGGTGATCGGCAAGGACTTCACCGAGTTCTTCCGCGTCACGCGCGTCGTCCTCGACCGCGGCTCACGCAACATCCGCCCCAACATGCCGGTGGTGAGCCCCGACGGCGTCGTGGGCAAGGTGCTCCGCGTTGCCGGAGACACCATCGATCTCCAGCTCTCGGTTGATGCGGCGTTCGGCATCGACGTCATCGACGAGCGCACGCAAGCGCGCGGCTTCGTGCGCGGCACCGGCGACCCGTCGAAGTACGCATGCAAGGTAGAGAACGTCGACTCCCGCGACGAGGTGGAGCTCGGCGATCTGCTCGTCACGAGCGGCAAGGGGAAATGGTTCCCGAAAGGCCTTCCCGTCGCGCGCGTGACCAAGGTGGTCAAGCGAGAGCCCGGGCGCGACCAGGAAATCGAAGCGACGCCGACCGTGAATTTCTCGCGCCTCGACGCGGTGCTCATCCTGGTCGCCCCTCCTTCCGAAGAAGAAACCCCCGCACCCAAGACGACCGCCAACGCAAAACAAGGGAGCCCGAAGTGAGGAACACCGCGTTCTTCATTGCCGGCGTCGTGCTCTTGCTCCTCCAGTCGAACCTGTTTCGCGTGATCGGGCTCGCGTTGCGCGGCGTCGGATGGATGGTGCGGAGCAACCACGACCTGACCGCGCCTGGGCTGGTGCCGTCGCTGGTCCTGCCCCTCATCTTGTTCATGGGCGTGCACGAGTACTCGCTGGTGCGCGGGGCCTGCGTCGCGTTCGCGCTCGGGTACCTCACCGATCTCGTCGGCGTTGCGCCCATCGGGCTCTACACGTCCACGTACGTCGCGATCTACATTCTCGCTCGAGCGGCGGGCGTGAGGCTCGCGGCGCAGACGATGCTGATGCAGGTCGGGCTGGCCCTCGCCTTCACGCTCGTCCACAGCATCATGATCCTGGTGCTGCTCGCGATCTTCGGTCGCGACGCCTGGGTCCCGCGCGCTCTCTACGTCATGGCGCTGCCGCACGTCGTCGCCACGGGCGCCGTTGCTCCGATCATCTTCCGCCTCGCGCAGCGCATCCATCAAGCGACCATGTCGGGGTCGCCGAAGGAGACGGGAGGTCGCGCGTGAGCGCATTCCTCGTCCCGCGCTCCGACGTGAGCGAGTTCCGGAAGCGCTATCGCTGGATGGCGCTCGTCGCGTTCCTCGCCTTCGGCGTGGTCGGCGTTCGCCTGTTCCAGCTCCAGGTGGTGAAGGGCGCCGAGTACGCCCAGACCGCGCACGAGAACGTCATCCGCAAGGTCACCATCCCGACCACGCGTGGCATCGTGCGCGACGCGCAGGGGCGCGTGCTCGCGTCCAGCCG
>JAYTZB010000131.1:0-5951 GCA_043742085.1 Polyangiaceae bacterium | reverse complement strand
GCGCTGACGAAGGCGCATGCCGCGGGGCTCCTCCATCGCGACATCAAGCCGGACAACATCTTCCTGTGCCAGAGCGAGTCCGAGGACGACCTCTTCGTGAAGCTGCTCGACTTCGGGATCGCCAAGACGCACGCCGCGGAAGGCGAAGCAGAGCTCGACGCGCAGACCAAGACCGGCCAGGTCATCGGCACGCCGTTCTACATGAGCCCCGAGCAGGTGACCGCGCAGAAGGTCATCGATCTCCGCAGCGATCTCTGGTCGCTCGCGGTGGTCGCGTTCGAGGCGCTCACCGGGCAGCGTCCGTTCGACGGTCCTTCGTTCGGTGCGCTCGCGGTGAAGATCGCCACCACCGATGCGCCGAAGCCGTCCGCCACCAATGCCACGCTTCCTCCGAGCGTCGACGCCTGGTTCGCGCAGGCCTGCGCGCGCGAGCCCGCGGCGCGCTTCGGCTCTGCGCGCGAGCTCGCCGAGAAGCTGCGCGCGGCGTTCGAGGGCGTCGTGTCGCTGCCGCCCATCGTGTCGGGCAGCATGTCCGACTCCGGGCCTCGAACCGGCGCATCCGGCACGCGTCCAACGGCGGCCGCAGCATCTCAGGCGTCCACCGCGATCCAGAGCGTTCCTGCGGGGCCCATCTCCGTCGACGACGACGCGCATTCGCGCCCTTCGTTCGTGCTCGCATCGACGGTGCAGCCGGACACCACGTCCGCCGAACGAGCCGCGCTCGCACGCAGCGAGGGTGGCGGAGCGGTCGCCGTGAAGGAGCGCGCCCTCGATCCCGCGGAACGTCGCGGACCGTCACCGCGCGTGAAGGTGCTCGTGCCCGTGCTCGCCCTCGCGACCATCGTCGGCGCGATCGCCATCGGCTGGAAGGCCAAGGAGCGCAGCGCAGACAGCGGCGGCACGAGCACCACCGTCGAGAGCGCGACCTCGAAGAACGCATCGAGCCACACGGGCTCCGAGCCGAACGCGACTGCCGGGACTGCGCCGGTCGTCACTGCGTCAGTGAGCGCTGCGATCATCGACCCGCCGCCGCCACCGAGCGCATCACCTTCGTCCACGCCCAGCGCAGCGCGTACCGCGGCTCTCGCGGCGCCGGTGCACACGGGCAGCGTGCGTCCTTCGCCGTCGTCGACCGCGAGCGCGTCGCCGAAGCCTACGGCCAGCGCCACGCCTTCCGCGCGTCCGACCGCGACGTCGCAAGACCCGCTCTACTGATGCGCGCTCTCTCGCTCTCGCTCGCCCTCTCGCTTTCGCTCTCGCTTTCGCTCTCGCTGCCGTTGTCGCGCGTTGCGCTTGCCGCGCCTGCCGACGCGCCCGTGCCCGCGCCTGCACCCGCACCCGCGCCCGCACCCGGGGCGGTCCGCGTCGAGCCGAGCGCCGGTGATCTCGCGACCGCGCGCAATGCGCTCCGGGAAGGCCTCGCGCTCCGCGAAAGAGGCGATCTCCTCGGCGCGCTCGGCCGCTTCACGACCGCGCACGATCTCGTCCCGACGCCGGTCACCGCCTTCGAGCTCGGCAAGACGCACCTGCTGATGGGCCACGTGCTCCAGGCACACGAGCTGTTCATCAAGATCGGGCGCCTCCCGCCCGCGCTCGAGGAGTCGCAACGCTCCGCCACCGCGCGCGAAGAGGCAGCGCGCCTCGCCACCGATCTCGAACCGCGCATCCCGACGCTGCGCATCCGCCTCAAGCTGCCGTCCGACGCCACGGCGGTCGTGCGCATCGACGACGACCCGATCACCGTGACCGGAGCGGTGACCCCGCGCGCGATCGAGCCGGGAAAGCACGTGATCGTCGCGCGCGCCGGCGAGGGCCCGGAGGAGCGCGTCACGATGGACATCGGCGAAGGCGAGACGAAGGACGTGGACCTCGCGCCGCAATGGGTCGCGCCGAAGGTGCCGGTGGTGGCGCCCGGGAGCGGCGGACAGGTCGTCTATCTCCGGCAGACCAACCCGCTGGTCTTCGTGGGTTTCACCATCTCGTCGGTGGCGCTCACGCTCACCAGCGTCGCCGCGGTGCTCGCGTTCAACGCAGCCGGACGCGCCCAGGATCGCTGCAGCGCCGACTACTGCCCGCAGCACGTGCGCGACTCCGACATCACGGAGATGCGTACGTGGCTCGTCGTCACCGCCGTCGCCGGCGCCGCGACGATCGGCTTCTTCTCGCTCGCCGTCCTCAGCATCGCGAAGCCCGTCAACGAGAAGGTCACCGCGGGCGTGCGCCCGTATGTCGGCCCCGGCGCGGCCGGTCTCGTCGGAGCGTTCTGAGATGCGCGCTTCTCCGCGGCTCCTCGTCGTCGCGGCTGCCTGTAGCGGTCTCGTCGCGGCGTTCTCGTGCAAGACCTTCAATCTCCCGAACGAGACCTGCGACCCTTCGCATTTCCACGGGGGGATGCCCACCGGCGGCAATACCGACGCCGACTGCAACAGCTGCCTCGAGACGAATTGCTGCCAGGAGGTGGGACGCTGCGAGCGCACCACCGCTTGCTCGGAGCTCGTCTCGTCCGTCCACACGTGCGTGCTCGATGCGGGCCTCCTCGGCGCAAACCGCGAGACCGCCTGCGCCGAGACCCGCCATCTCGGGGCGACCGCGCCCGCCGACGATGCTTACCGCTGCATGCGCGACAGCTGCGGAAACCAGTGCGGGCTACCGGTGTGCAAGGTCGACCCGGCCGCGGTCCTCCTCCAGACGCCCCCGTGCGACGCGTGCTTCGCGAGCTCGTGCTGCAGCCAGCTCAATGGCTGCTACGCGAACCGCGCGTGCAAGCTGACCCTCGAGTGCATCGTCAACACGTGCGGCAGCGAGCTCGGCGTCGGGCTCTCGGGCCCGCGCTTCGAGGTCCCCGACGGAGGCGGTGACGCTGCTGCGTTCGACATCTGTGGCGACGCTGGCGATCCCAACGGCCCGAACGCACCGCCATGCGTGCGGAAGTGCCTCTGTGATTTCAAGGACAACGACCAGGGCCTCGCCCCGCGCGACGACGCCCAACGACCGCCGCTGCTCGCGCTGGCCGTTTACGTATGCGGCCAGCAGGCCGGGTGCGGCGCCTCGTGCCCCGGTCCGACCGACGCGGCAGCCTCCGGCGACGCCCGCTGAAAGCGCGCGAAATTTCGACCCTTACGAGATTTGCGGCCCCGTCGGGCGGCCCGCGTCGAGCGCTTCGCTGGATCGATTCGAGTCCATGTGCGCAGCGTAGGTATTTGGATTCCTTCGCTTTTCGTGCGCATCCAAAAGGGTCGATGCTAACTTTGTGACCGTGAGCTTCGCTTCTTCTCATCGTCGGATCGGCGTGCTGGTCGTTGGCGGCGTCGCAGCGCTCGTCGCTTGCTCGACACCGGCTCCACCCGAGGACGATCTCGGCAGCGGCTCGGGCGCCGACACGCAGCCGAACAAGACACCGCCTCCCGGCGCCCCGCGCAACACGACGGAGACGAAGGGCGCGGACGCGAGCGCGCCCGAGACCGCCGCGGCGTGCAAGACCGTCGCGCCGAACAACCGTTGTGGCCTCGTCCCGCAGTGCGGATGTGGAGCGAACGAGACGTGCGACGTGACGAACACGGTGAGCGGCGCGACGTCGTGCGTGACCGCCGGCGGCGCGACGCTCGGACGGCCGTGCGTGCAATCGGGTGACTGCCTTGCGGGCCTCACGTGCCAGTACGGCGCGTGCCGTCCGTACTGCGAGACGCCGCGATCGAAGTGCAACGTCGGCGGCACCGTCCTCTGCGTCGAGGTCCTCGGCGACGACGGCAAGACGCCCGTCACCAACAAGAACATCTGCACGCTCCAGTGCGATCCGCGCGAGCCCACTGCGGTGTGCGGCACCAACTCGTGCCACTGGCTCGAGGACTATTACAAGCCGGAGTCCGTCAGCGACTGCAACCGGCCCGGCACCATGGCGCCGTACAGCGACAAGTGCGCGAGCGACGACGACTGCCAGCCCGGCTTCGCGTGCATGAACCATCCGAAGTACGGCCTCGAGTGCGAGCGCTGGTGCCGGATCGGCGTCGCGGGCGACTGTCCCGGTACCCCTGCCGGTCTGAAGTGCACCGATGCGTTCGGCACCCTCGCGCCCGTCATCAACGGCGTGAAGGAAGGCGTCTGCCAGTAACGCGTCGCTGAGACCGAGCGCGTCGGGTGTGGTAGGCATTGGGCCAGGATTTCCCCATGTCGCAAGGCTCACAAGGCTCGGAACGCATCAACGTACGCACTCTGCTCGAGCAGAAGGGCCAGCTGTCGGACGACGTCGTCGCCATCAAGGCCGACGGCAAGCTCGTCGACCTCCACTCCTTCATCGATCCCACGACGACGTTCGACGTCGTCCGCGCGACCGACAAGGACGGCCTCCACGTCATCCGCCACTCCACGGCGCACGTGATGGCAGACGCGGTCCAGAAGCTGTTTCCCGGCACCAAGGTGACCATCGGTCCCGCGATCGAGGACGGCTTCTACTACGACTTCGACAAGCCCGGCGGCGGCTTCACCGAGGAAGATCTCAAGAAGATCGAGAAGGCGATGCGCGACGTCGTGAAGAGCAACACGCCCTTCCGTCGCGAGGTCGTGTCTCGCAACGATGCGCTCGCGCTCTTCGAGAAGATGGGCGAGACCTTCAAGGTCGAGATCATCAAGTCGATCCCCGAAGGCGAGGAGATCAGCCTCTACAAGCACGGCACGCACGAGAAATCGCAGAACTACGACAAGGACTGGGTCGACGTCTGTGAAGGCCCGCACGTGCCGCGCACCAGCAACCTCGGCGCCGTGAAGCTCACGTCCGTCGCGGGCGCGTACTGGCGCGGCGACGAGCGCCACCCGATGCTCCAGCGCATCTACGGCACCGCGTTCGCGACGCAGGAGGCGCTCGACGAGCACCTCAAGCTGATCGAAGAAGCGAAGGCGCGCGACCATCGCAAGCTCGGCAAGGAGCTCGAGCTCTTCATCTTCGATCCGGTCGCGCCGGCCATGCCGTTCTTCCTGCCGCGCGGCGCGCACATCTACAACGCGCTCGTGCAGTACATGCGTGGCCTCTACGCCGTCCACGGCTACGAGGAAGTCATCACGCCGCAGGCGTTCGACCCGAAGCTGTTCCGCACCAGCGGCCACCTCGGGAACTACAACGAGAACATGTACCGCCTGTGGACCGAGGATCTCCTCGAGGACGCACTCGCGAAGAACAAGGACGGCAGCGACAAGTCCGCGGTGGAATTCGTCAAGGAGCTGCAGGACAACTCCTTCGCCATCAAGCCCATGAACTGCCCGAGCCACTGCGTGATCTTCGGATCACGCCGTCGCAGCTACCGCGAGCTGCCGTGGCGCGTCGCAGACTTCGGCCGCCTCCATCGCTACGAGCGCGGCGGCGTCGTGCACGGCCTCTCGCGCGTGCGCACGTTCTGCCAGGACGATGCGCATGTATTCTGCACGCGTGCGCAGGTGCCCGACGAGATCGAGGCCTTCATCAAGATGCTGTACGTCGCCTACAAGGCGTTCGGCTTCGAGAAGGTCGACGTGAAGCTCGCGCTGCGTCCCGAGAAGCGCATCGGCAGCGATGCGGACTGGGACATGAGCGAGGGCGCGCTCGCCGAGGGGCTCCGCCGCGCGGGGCTACCGTTCGAGAACCTGCCCGGCGAGGGTGCGTTCTACGGACCGAAGGTCGAGTTCCATGTGCAGGACGCGCTGAAGCGGAGCTGGCAGCTCGGCACCATCCAGTACGACCCGAACCTGCCCGAGCGCTTCGAGCTCGACTACGTCGGCGACGACGGCAAGGAGCACCGTCCGGTGATGCTCCACCGCGCCGTCTTCGGATCGCTGGAGCGGTTCATCAGCGTCTACATCGAGCACTGCGGCGGGAATTTCCCGGCGTGGATCGCTCCGCTGCAGGCGGTGGTGCTCACGGTCAGCGACAAGAGCGAGGCCTACGGTCGCGACGTGCTCGCGCGTCTCAAGGCGAAGGGCTTCCG
>JAYTZB010000130.1:0-5601 GCA_043742085.1 Polyangiaceae bacterium | reverse complement strand
GGGGCTCCACGGGAACGTGACGCCGAAGGTCGCGCGGTCGAGGATCTGGAACCCGGCGCTACCGTAGACCGTGAGCTGGTCCTGGATGACGGCCGAGCGCGAGGTGCGCGCGAGGACCGACGTATCGGTCGTGATGTTCCGGACCTTCAGCGGACGGAGCTGATAGCCGAGGGCCAGCTGCCCGTAGAAGATGTTCCGCTGCTGGGTGACAGGACGGAACAGCGCGATGCCGTCGTCCGGTGCGCCCGGCACCTCGAGCCTGTCGAGGTGGAACGTCTTGACCTGCGCCTCGGCGCGCTCGCTGCTCGCAAGCGCGGCCGCGGTCACGGCGGCTGCTATTTTCCAACGAGAAGCTGCTCTCATCCCAATGATTTCGCGCACAAAGAGAAGGAACTTCGCGCTGAGGGCCCGGTCCCGCTCAGCTGCGGCCAGACTAACCCGTAAGGGATGATCGGAGAAAGAAAAGACGGTTGGCGCCGCACGGAGGGTGTGTGCTTGACACCGCGACGGGACGGTGCTTTTTTTCGCGGCCCTCTTCCGCGGCCACCGCACGGCCGCCTCTGGAAACGTCATGGCAAAGCCGAAGCGAACATATCAGCCCCACAACACGCGCCGCCTCCGTACGCACGGCTTCCGCGCGCGCATGTCGACCAAGGGTGGCGCGAAGGTCCTCGCGAACCGCCGCCGCAAGGGCCGCGCTCGTCTGACCGTCTCGATCTACGCGAAGTAGACGCGGACGCAGGCACGCGACGTAGGGCTCGAACGAGACACGGCGCTTGACCGGGTTCAGCTTCGGTAAGGAGCGCCGGATCCGGCGCCGTAAGGATTTTCTGCGCGTCCAGGCGGTTGGTCAGCGCACGTCGACGGCGCACTTCGTGATGCTGGTCGCCGCGCGCGAGACGGCGGCGTGCGCTCGCGTGGGCTTCGTGGTGACGCGGAAGATCGGCAACGCCGTGCAGCGGAATCGCATCAAGCGCGTCTGCCGCGAATGCTTCCGCACGTGGCCGGACCTCGTCCCCGACGGCATCGACCTCGTCATCATCGCGCGGTCGCGCGCCGACGAGCTCGGCCTTGCCGCGGTCCGCGCCGAGTGGGAGCGCGCGCGGCCGGGTCTGTTGAAGCGCTGCGCCGCGGTGCTCGGGCAGAAATGAGCATCGCCGGCGGTCTTTGGCGTGTGACTTCTGTGGCATCCGGCGGAGTCCGGCCTCATGTTCCGGCGCAGTCGATGTTCGCCCGCGCGCTCATCCATCTCATCCGCATCTACCAGCAGATCGTTTCGCCCTGGCTAGGGCGCGTCTGCCGGTTCGAGCCGTCGTGCTCGCGGTACGCCGTCGCGTGTCTCGAGAGCCATGGTGCAGCCCGGGGCAGCTTGCTTTCGGTCAGACGCCTGTGTAAGTGCCACCCGTTTCACCCTGGCGGCCTCGATCTTCCTCCTCCCTAGAAGTTCGCCTCCTGCCTTCTCAGGCAATCCCGAAAGCACCGAATGGAACGAAGCAGTGTCCTCCGCTGGGGCGTGATCGCAATCGCGATCCTGCTCTTCTACAAATTCGGTTGGCCGCTGATCTCCGGCCAGAACGGCGACAAGGCCCAGCTGACGAGCGCGCCTGCGGTCGCGCAGATCAGCCCGCCGGGATTCCCGCTCGACCGCATCGACGCGGCGGGCACGCCGGCGCCGCCCGAAGGTGACCTCTGCACCATCAAGGGCGTCCGCTTCGAAGCGGAGCTCTCGTCGCGCGGCGCTTCGGTGCTGCACTACTACCTGACCGACGCGAACTACGCGCGCTCCCAGGCTCACGACGTCTCGACGACGCCCGACCACGAGCGCTGGCGCAACCTTCGCACCACGTTTCGCGGCAAGGATGCCGAGAGCCAGGTCAAGTACGACCGCTTCCTCTGGAAGCTCGATCACGGCGACGCCGCGGCTGCGACGCCCGACAAGAGCTGCAAGTTCACCTACGAGGACGAGGACGTCCGGATCGTCAAGACGATCACCGCCCATCCAACGCGCGCGTTCGAGCTGAACGTCGAGACGGCGGTCACGAACCTCGCCACCACGCCGAAGCGCCACCAGCTCACGCTCGCGGCGTTCGCCTTCCGCAAGAACAGCGAGACGAAGGGCAGCCTCGGGCGCGTCTCTCCGTTCGCGACCGAGCTCTCGTGCGCCGTCGGCAAGGACGTCACCCGCAAGGGCAAGGACGACTTCAAGGGTGGCATGTTCACGGTGGCCGGCGTCGATCGCTACGCCGCGGTCAACAGCCACTACTTCTCGCAGGCGATGGTCCCGCAGCCCGATCCGGCGAATGCCGCCATCGTGTCGGACGCCCCGACGTGCGGCCTCATCGCCGAGCCCCTCGCGCTCGATCCGCCTGACCCCGACGACGCCGCCGCCATCTACCAGGCGAACCTCACCTACCCGCCGAAGGAGCTCGCGCCGCAGGCCACCGCGACCTATCGCGACGTGGCGTTCTTCGGGCCCAAGGAGCGCGAGGTCCTCGCGCACGCCGCCGGCGGCAACGTGAAGCTCGGCGAGCTCCTGAACCTCGGGTTCTTCGCGCCGGTCGCGAACGTCCTCGTGAAGATCCTCGACTTCATCCACGACCACATCACGTTCGGGAACTGGGGCCTCGCCATCATCGTGATGACGATCGCTCTGCGATCGCTGCTCTTCCCGCTCACCTACAAGTCGATCCGCACGACCATCGCCATGCGCCGCCTCAAGCCCGAGGTCGATGCGCTGAACAAGAAGTTCGCGGACGACGCGCAGGCGAAGAACCTGGCGATGATGGAGCTCTGGAAGAAGCACGGCGTGAACCCGTTCGGCGGGTGCCTGCCTCAGCTCGTCCAGATGCCGGTCTGGTTCGCGATGTACACGACGCTCCAGACGGCCGTGGAGATGTACCACACGAAATTCTTGTGGTTCTCCGACCTCTCGGCGCCCGACAAGTTCTACATCCTGCCGCTTCTCCTGGGCGTCTTCATGATCGTCCAGCAGCGCATCGTCCCGCAGCAAGGCATGGATCCCATGCAGGCGAAGATGATGATGTACATGCTGCCGGCCGTGTTCACGGTCATGATGCTGTTCCTGCCGGCAGCGCTGGGCGTCTACATGCTGACGAACAGCCTCCTCGGCATCGGCCAGCAGCTCGCGGTGGAGCGAATCGCTCCTCGCGGCAACGATCCCAAAGGGATCATCGTCACGGAGAAGGGCAGTCCTGGTAATAAGAAGGCCAAGGCCGCCGCCTCCTAATGGATCTCTGAAAGGGAAATCACGTGTCTGACCAAGAACAAGGCGCAGCAGCCTCCGCCGACAACGGCGACCACGACGACGACGGGCCCCTCGATCCGCAGACCGAGCGCGCGCTCAACTTCGTCGACATGCTCCTCGAGAAGATGGACATGGACGCGGAGGTCACCCTCGCGCCCGACGACGGCGAAGGCTCGGCCGACGAGATCCGGCTCGAGATCGAAGGTCCCGACGCGGGCCGTGTCATCGGCAAGCGCGGGATGGTGCTCGAGGCCATCCAGTACCTGACTACGCGCATCGCCCACAAGCCGGGCGAGCCGCGCAAGCACATCGCCGTGGACGCCGAGGGCTATCGCGCTCGTCACGAGGATCAGCTCGCCGAGATGGCGACCAAGCTCGCTCGCCGCGTCGCCAAGGAGGGCAAGGTCATCACCTTCGATCCCATGAGCGCGCGCGATCGTCGCGTCGTGCACATGGCGCTCAAGGAGATCACCGAGGTCCGCACCGAGAGCCACGGCGAAGGCCCGGATCGTCGCGTGCAGATCATCCCGGTCAAGGGCGGAGCTCCCTCGGCCGGCGGCGCCGCGGCCCCCTCGCGCGAAGACTGACCGATCGCGCTACGTTCGTAGCGTGGCTTCGTACAAGAACCTCGACGGTACGGTCCCCGATCAGGGGATCGGCGCGCTCTTCAAGTGGCAGGTGGCGGACCGGGTAGCCGGCCGTCGCCGTCGTGATCGCGCGCCGTTCACGACGCCACGTCGCACGAACGACGGCACGGCGCTGACGAGCACGACCCCGCACCTGACGTGGATCGGCCACGCCACGTTCGTGCAGCGTCTCGGCGGCCAGCTGCTCGCGACCGACCCCATCTGGTCGGCGCGCATCCACACCATCCCGCGCATGGCGCCGCCGGGCGTCCCGCTCGACCTGTGCCCGAAGCTCGACGTCGTGACGGTCTCGCACTCGCATTACGACCATCTCGACCTGCCGACGTTGAAGGCGATCGGGAAGCATGCACTCTACATCGTTCCCAAGGACAACGCGGACGTCCTCACGGGGGCGGGTCTCCGCAACGTCGTCGAGCTCGGTTGGTGGGAGTCGCACGAGGTCGGGGACCTGAAGGTCACGCTCGTTCCCGCGCAGCACTGGTCGATGCGCGCGCCGTGGGACAAGAACAAGCGGTTGTGGGGCGGCTTCGTCTACGAGTCGCGCGTACCGGGCGAAGGAACGAGCTACCACGCCGGCGACACCGCCTTCAGCGAGGACGTGTTCGCGGCCATCGCGCAGCGCTTTCCGAAGATCGACTGGGCGATGCTGCCGATCGGCGCCTACGACCCGACGTGGTTCATGAAGCGACAGCACATGGGCCCCGAGGATGCGGGACGCGCGTGGGAGATCCTCGGCGCGAAGAACCTCGTCGCCATGCACTGGGGCACGTTCATGCTCACCGACGAACCGCTGGGTGAGCCGCCGGAGCGACTACGCGCGTGGTTCGCGGACCACGGGCACCCGCAGGACCGTATGTGGATCCTCGATCTCGGCGAGACACGTGAGCTGCGCTAGTTGGGGCGAAGCAGCGGGCCGCCGAGGAGCGCGTAGCCCTTCTCCGTCGGAAGCGTCACACCCTCGAGCTCGCGCAGGAGCCCCAGCGCATGCAGTCGCGGCGCGAGGTGCGCATCGATCGACCGCCCCTGCGCCGCGCAGCCGAGCGCTGCGAGCTCGCCTTCCGTGACGATGATGGAGATGGTTCCGTCGTTGTCCTCGTCGCAGATCATGCACTCCTCGCCCGTGAGGTGAGCCTTACCGGGACACGGGACGCGCAGGACGCAGGGGGCGAGCTCGGCATCGGCGGCGCCCACCGAGGCGCTTCGTTTGGGTTGGGCGCTCATGTAGGTCTACGAAGCGACGATCGTGCCGTCGAGAATTTACGTGCGTACGCGCGGCCGCATGCGGCGTTCGTACGCGCCGCGTGCGACGCGGGAGCTCACGATCGCTTCCGCGTCGCTTGGCTCGTGCGGCGTCGTCGAGCCGCGTCAGCTGCGCTCGGCCGCTTCACGAGCGACGTGCGCACGCCCTCGCTCGTTCGAGCAGGAACGTTCGTTCACGCTCGTTTTGCGTGAGGCTGGCCGCGCGCTCGAAGTCGGCGCGGGCCTCCTCCATGCGCCCGAGCTTCGCGAGCAAGTCGCCGCGGACACTCGGTAAGAGGTGATAGCCGGAGAGCGCGGGATCGCTCGCAATGGCGTCGACGAGATCGAGGCCGGCCTTGGGGCCAAATGCCATGGCGAGCGCCACGGCCCGATTCAATTCGACGACCGGGCTCGGTGCGATCGTGGCAAGCGCGGTGTAGAGCGCTGCGA
>JAYTZB010000129.1:0-1960 GCA_043742085.1 Polyangiaceae bacterium | reverse complement strand
CGAAGGGAAGTGTACGCTTGGGCAATCGATGAGTCGGTCGCCCAGCAGCGAGGCGCGACGCCTCGCGACGATCGCTGCAGTCGCGGCGGGCCTCGCGCTGGCGGGTCGCGCGAACGCCGAGCCGCCCGCGATGCGGCTGGACTACGAGGCGCCGGCGGGCTGCCCGGACGCGAACGCCTTCGCGGCCGAGGTGCGCGCCCGCGCGCCACGCACGGCGACCGAGGCCGCTCCGACCGTCCACGTGAGGGTCGCGGCGAGCCCCTCGGCGACGCGTTCGGAGGCATTCGAAGGGAGCGTGGTCATCACCGACGAGAGCGGCGAATCGCCGTCGCGCGCGGTGCGCGGCGATTCGTGCACCGAGGTGGTTCGAGCCCTCGCGCTCGCCGTGGCCATGACCTTCGACCCCGCGGAGAGCGCTCCGCCGCCCGCGGTGATCGCGCCGGGCCCGCCGCTGCCGCCCGCGCCTGCGCCGGACCGAGCAGGGGAGACGACGGCGCCGTCGCCGGAGCGCGTCCACATCGCTGCGGGCCTCCGCGGTGCTGCGGAGACCGGCGTTGGTCCCCTGGTTGCGCCTGCGCTCGGGATCTACGGCGAGCTCGCGGGAGCGAGTCTCTCCCTTCGCATCGGCGCGACGCGTGCCGTGAGCCCGATCGTCGATCGCGCGGCAGGCTCGGCCCGCTTTGCTCGCACCGCGGCGACGCTCGAGGCGTGTCCGTTCCGCTGGCGGGCGACCTCGAACGTCTCGGTCGTGCCGTGCGTTGCGTTCGAGATCGGGAGCCTGACCTCCGACGGAAGGTCCACCGTCGATCCCGAGTCCACCTCGCGCCTCTGGATCGCGACCGGCCTCGCGGCGCGGCTGGTCTGGGAGCCGGCAGCGCCGCTCTTCTTCGAGCTGGAGGGCCGGGCGAACGTCCCGCTCACGCGCGACAGCTTCATCTTTCGACCCGCAGAGGAGGTGTTCAAGGCCCCGATCGTGGCCTTTTCGGCAGGGTTCGGCGCGGGCGTGCGTTTTCGGTGAACAAAGCGGTCGGGCCGTTCCATACCTCGATGACGGATGCTCGGTGATGCTGCCAAGACCCTTCCCGGGATGCTCGGCCCGCGTGCGGATACGCGCGATGACGCAGCACGCCTCGGCGCAGCGGTCCGTCAGAATTACCAGTTCCTCTGGCGCAGCCTCCGGCGTCTTGGACTCCAGGCGGCGGATGTCGACGACGCCGCGCAGCAGGTGCTCTCGGTCTTCGCGAGGCGCCTGGCGGACGTGGAGGTTGGCGCGGAGAAGGCCTTCCTCTTCCAGACCGCGCTCCGAGTCGCGTCCGATGCGCGGCGCGCGGCCGCGCGCTCGCCCGTGCGCTTCGATGAGGACGCGCTCGGCACCGCCGCCGATCCGGCACCGAATGCCGAAGAGCAGCTCGAGGGGCACCAGGCACGTGAGCTCCTCGACGAGGTGCTCGATGCGATGGATCCCGAGCTCCGCGCCGTCTTCATTCTGTTCGAGCTGGAGGAGATGACGATGGCCCAGATTGCGGTGCTGATCGCCATTCCAGCAGGCACCGTGGGCTCGCGGCTCTTCCGCGCGCGCAAGGACTTCGAATCGATGACGGCGCGTGTGAAGGTGCGGCGCGCCTTCGTCGGGAGGCGGCCATGACGGATCCTCGTTTGCTCCGCGAGGGGACGCCGCGCACGTTCGATCGCGCGCTGCTCGAGTCGGCGCGTGACGACCGCGCGCCGGACGGCTCCGAGGACAGGGCGCTTGCTGCGCTCGGCGTCGGCGTGGCGATCGCCGGGGCCGTTGTGGTTGCGTCGCACGGCGCGAGCGCGCCTCCTGCGGCGGCCGCGGTCTCGAAGCTCGCCACCGCGGTCTTCCTCAAGTGGCTAGGCGTAGGGCTCGCGGTGACGATGGCGACGGCCGCGCCGGTGACGTACCTCGTCGTGACGAGGGCAAAGACGGAGGCGGTCGCCC
>JAYTZB010000128.1:0-5011 GCA_043742085.1 Polyangiaceae bacterium | reverse complement strand
CAAGGATCCATCGGGCATTCGCGAGCTCAGGCCGCCGCGCAAGACGCTCGCTCGCGAGGGCTGACGCTCGCTCCTTCGTCCGCGTATTCGCCCGATCGTTACGCGCGATTAATCCCTCGGTAAGGCGAGCTCGACGATCGAGCGTTACGTAGTGATCGATGACGCGCCTCGCGACCACCGAGAGCGCGCGACGCAGTTGCAATATGCAACGCTCGCGCATCGGTGCGGTCCTCGTGGGGCTCGCCATGGGCGTCGCCATACTCGGGTCTGAACGCGCGGCGCACGCCGACATCGACTTCCAGATCGCGGGCAGCGCCGGAGCCGCGTGGATGCGATCGCTGCCGGCGCTGACGAGCCCGAGCGCGATGACCGCCGCCCGCGAGGTGCCCGAGGCGCGGATCCCGGTCGGCGGCTCGCTCACGTGGGCCGGCGGCGGCCTCGATCTCGGCGCGACCGTCGATGATCGCATCGTCGTTCCGGGAATCGGCATCGCCGGGTACGGCGCGGTCGGCAGCTACGACACCGTCGTCACGTCTGCCGATGGCTCGATCGCCCGGGTCCATCCGTGGTCCGCCTATCGGCTCGACATCCTCCTCCCGGGCATCGGCTACCGCTGGAAGCATCGCCGATTCATGTTCGAGGCGAACGTCCGCACCGGTGTCTCGGCGATGTACATGGGCGGCTCGATCGCGGGTGGCGCCAGCGACGTCGCGACGTCGCTGTCCGCGTACTCGGGCGTCCTCGAGGTGCAGCTCGAAGCGTGTCGCCGGCTCGACCCCGTGACGCGCGTCTGCCTCCAGGTCGCGCCTCGCATCTACGACTTCGGTTTCATGAACGGCGGAACCCTCGGGCTTCGCGTGGAGTGGGGACGATGACCATGACGACGAAGACGTGGAGCAAATGCAGGGCGAGGGCCCTCGCCGTGGGCATGGCCATCGCCGCGACGACGTCGGTGCTGGGTTGCTCGGCGCCGAGCGGCGAGACGGTGAACAGCGTCGCGCTGCGCGCAGCGACGCCGCTCCCCGCGCGCGCGGGGTCGGTGGTGGTCGACGGCTGCGTGCTCGATCCGTGGCAGCGCGCGACGCTCGCCGGCCCCGGCGCGAAGCGCGTGCTCCAGGAGGTCATCCTGCTGTGCCTCGTGCCGCGACTCGACGGCACGGTCGGTCCGCGCGATTCGAGCGCGCTCCAGCATCTCGGCGCGCTCGTCGCGGATCTCGGTACCGACGGCTATCGCGTGAGCCTCGCCGTGGCGTTCACCGACGAGACCGGACAGCGCTACGACGGCCCGCAGACGCGCGCGTTCCTCGCGGATGCAGCCTGGCGCACGCGATTCCGCGAGACCCTCGTGCCGGCGCTCGCCGCGGCATCGGGCGTCGAGCTCGATCTCCAGAACCTCCCCAACGACGCGCGCGATCTCGTCACGGCGTTCGTCACCGAGGTGGCGCAGAGCGTTCGTCCTGCCAAGCGTCTCGGCGTGTTCGTGCCGCCATCGGTGGCGGTCCCCAGCGATCTGCCGGGCGGCGATGCCTTCGCGCGCGTGCTCCTCGCCAAGCAGGTCGATCGCATCCGCATCATGACCCTCGATTTCTCGGACCAGGCACCGGGACCCACCATCGATCCGGGTTGGGCCGTCGATGCGGTGCGTCTCGCGAAGCGCGATGCGCCGGCGGTCGACGTCGCCTATCCGCTCTACGGCACCGACTTCGGGCCGCGCGGACGTCGGCCCAGCACGTATCTGGAAGCGGTGGCGACGGCGCAGATCACCGGCGCGCCGATCGAGCACGGACCCACCACGGCGCCGTTCGTTCGCTACGTCGCGTTCGGCAACGAGCCGCACGAGCTGTGGTTCGACGACACCGACTCGACGGCGCGTGCGCTCGCGGCCTGGGACCACGATGTCCTGCCGGCCGACGTCGGCGTTGTCTTCTACGGCCTCGGAGCAGAGCAGCCGGGGCTCTTCGAACGTCTCGGCGCGAGGATGCCATGAGCCTCGGCGCACAGGTCCCCGTGCCTCGCGTCGTACGCGCTTGCGCGGGCGATCCGCTGGCGATGCCCGAGATGATCGTCGAGCTCGAGCAGCGATGGCTCGTGTGGGACCGATGTGTCGCCGGCGGCCGGCGCGTCGACGTGCATCCGCTCGTGCTCGGCGAGGCGGCGCATCTCGAGGCGGTGCGCGTGGCCGAGCAGGCGGCGGCGCTCGTGTTTCGCGCGCGGGACCGGGCGGCCGCGGATCCCGGTGAACGTGCATTCTACAAGCTTCATCCGGATGTCGAGATGCTCGCCGCGTCGTCGCTTGCAGGCGGCGATTCGTCGGCGCTCGTGCGCGTCGACCTCTTGCTCCGCGACGACGGGCGCTTCCTCGCGTGCGAGGTGAACGCGGACTGCCCGGGCGGTCACAACGAGACGCTGGCCCTCCCGCGCATCGCCAGGATGGTGGGATTTCGCGACGGCCGCGATCCCACCACGGTCGCGCACCGCCTGGCCGACCGCCTCGTCGCGCTCTCCGGCGGACGCGGCTCTCCGCGCGGCGCCGTCGGCCTCGTGTTCGCCACGGCGTTCGCGGAGGACCTCCAGGTCTGCGCCATCGTCGAGCGCATGATCGAGGAGCGCGGCGGTCGCGCCCTTCGCGTACCGGTGACTGGCCCCAAGGAGAGCGGCGATGGCGTCGCGTATCGCGGCGAGCATCTCGCGGTGCTCTATCGGTTCTATCCGCTCGAGCACATGGAGGAGCAGGCGAACGTGCTTGCCCTGGCGCGCGCCACCGAGCGCGGCCAGCTCGCGTCGGTGTCGGCCTTCTCGGTCATTCATGCGCAGTCGAAGCTGGCGATGGCTCGCGCCTGGCACGCCGAGCCGGAGGCAGCGCGCGGCATCTTCCCCGAGACGTTGCCGTTCCGTTCGCTCGACGGCAGCGTCCTCGCTCGCGAGCGCGAGGGCTGGGTGGTCAAGCGCGATCTGTCACGCGTCGGGGACGACGTCGTCGTCGGCGCGCTCGAGACCGATGATGGCTTCGCGCGGACGCTCGACGGCGTCGCCGAGGCCGAGAATGCCGGGGAGGTGTGGATCGCGCAGCGCTTCGTACCGCCGGGGCACGTGCCCACGCCGTGGGGTCCGCGCTGCCTCACGCTCGGCGTGTACCTGCTCGACGGCGCGTTCGTCGGCTACCTCGCGCGGCTCACTGCGGTGTCGCACTGCTCGCACGACGCGCTCGTGGTGCCGGTCTTCGTGCGAGGTGACTCGTGAGGCGCATCCTCGGCGTCACCGTTGCGCTGCTGGCGGCCGGCTGCGGCCTCCGTCCGTGGACGCCTTCGGTCAGCGTCGCGTTCTGGTCGGAGGACGTGCCGGCGGGCGCCGACGTGGTGCTCCCGTCATCGAGCGAGCTGGCGCGCGCATGGCAGCTACCGAGTGACGTCGCGTGGTCGCGCTACGTGAAGGGGACGCTCATGGCATCGGTGGATCCGATGGGCGCCAGCGCGACCTTGCCCGATGTTCGCAGCCTCGAGGTGGTGGCGCAGGCCGAGGAGGCCGCGGTGAACGTCGCGCGCGGCGGCCTGCCGGCGAGGACGCTGTGGGTCGTGGATCTGCGCGGCGCAGCGTCTTGCGCGTTCGCTGCGCGCCTGAGCAAGGAGGCGCGCGAGCCGGTCGCGCCGGTCGTGACGTTCAACAACTGGCCCGCCGACGACGCGGTGGTGCCTGCCGACGAGACGCTCGCGGGGCTGCTCGCGTTCCAGCCGAAGCCGTTGCCTCCGTCCACGACCAGCGCAGCGCCCGTGTTCCTGCTCGACTCGTGGCGTCTCGCATACCGCTTCGACAAGCCTTCCGACGAGGTCTACGACAACCGCTACCTGGTGATGGCGAGCGATCTCCCCGATGCGGCGACGCTGAAGGCGCAGGGAATCACGCGCGTCGTGTACCTCGTCGAGGACCTCGACGACGCCGAGGTGGAGGAGGACGATCTCCACGTGAGCTTCGGTGCGTGGCAGGCCGCGGGCGTCGGCATCTACATGGTGGACCTCGCGTTCCTCAACGACGTGCCGCCGCCGACCAACGGCACGTGGCTGGTCGACTGGGACGCGCGTCTCGGGCCGGAGGCGTTTCGCGTTCGCGATCGCTACACGCTCGTCGACGATCCCGTCTTCTACGGTCGAGCGCGCGCGGGCTTCGGCTTCGCGTTCGGTCGCCCCGCGTACCACGGTCACTACCGTGGCGGCGGCGGGTACGGCTACGGCAGCGGTTCGCATGGCTCGTTCCGCGGCGGCGGATCCGGCGGATAGCGCGGCGACGGCGTAACCCTTGGCCGCGTTCGTGCGTATCCTTGGTCCCATGACGAAGGTCAACAAGACGGACGCAGAGTGGAAGGCCGAGCTCTCACCGGAGCAGTACGCGATCATGCGGCAGAAGGGCACCGAGCGCGCCTTCACCGGCAAGTACTGGGACTGCCACGAGACCGGCGTGTATCGCTGCGCGGCGTGCAAGGCGGAGCTCTTCAAGTCGGACGACAAGTTCGAGTCGGGCAGCGGATGGCCGAGCTTCACGAAGCCGGTCGCTGGCGAAAAGGTCGCGAGCGAGGTCGACCGCTCGCATGGCATGACCCGCACCGAAGCGCTGTGCACCGACTGCGGCGCGCATCTCGGCCACGTCTTCGACGACGGCCCGAGCGACAAGGGCGGTCTCCGCTACTGCATCAACTCCGCGTCGATCGAGCTCGAGAAGAAGTAGCTCGGCTCGCGGAGGCGCATGGCTCGGGTCCGAATCGTGCGGAACGTCTCGAATCGACGGGCCCGCGGCTCGATTCGGGTCTTGACGGTCGCGTTGCGCGTGGCCGCGGTGGGCCCGGCGCGATGCGGCGCTCTGCCTAGACGGTCGCGCCGCCGATCGGCAGGACTTCGCGCGTGAAGTTGCGGACGCCCTTCTCCAGGACCAGCACGTCGTCCTCGATGCGGATGCCGCCGAACGGGGTGACCGCTTCGACCACGTTCCAGTCGACGAGCTTGCCGGCGGGCTTCGCGCGGAG
>JAYTZB010000127.1:0-1887 GCA_043742085.1 Polyangiaceae bacterium | reverse complement strand
CCTTCGCGCGTGAGGTTCCCCGACCCCGGACGCGCGCGCGCGCCCGAGGTCCTCGCGATGGGCTGTGACTTCAATCCTGGCACCATCCTCACCGCGTATCGAAACGGCATCTTCCCCTGGCCGCATGGCGACGGCGCAGAGGACGGAGAGCCGCTCGTGCTGTGGTTCTCGCCCAACCCGCGCGCGGTGTTCCCGCTGGAGAACGAGCCGCACTGGTCTCGCAGCCTGCGTCGCACGCTGCGCAACCACCCCTACGAGATCACCGTCGACGAGGACTTCCCGCAAGTGATGCGCCTCTGCGGTGAGACGCGCGCGAAGGGCACGTGGATCATCCCCGAGCTCGTCGCTGGTTACGTGGCGCTCCACGACCTCGGATGGACGCACAGCGTCGAGGTCTGGGAGCGAGCGCCAGGATCCAACGAGCGCGCCCTCGTCGGCGGCATCTACGGGATCGCCATCGGCGGGGTGTTCGCGGGCGAGTCCATGTTCCATCTGCGCACCGACGCATCGAAGATCGCGTTCGCGACGCTCGCCGAGCGGCTGCGCGGCGCGGGCTTCCTCCTCTTCGACGTGCAGGTCCAGAATCCGCACCTCGAGTCGCTGGGTTGCGTCGAAATTCCGAGGCGCGAATACCTCGCTCGACTGGCCGCCGCGCTGCCCGTAATCGCTCGCCTCATCTGAACGGCTCAGCTCGATCTTCGCGCGATCACGAGTTAAACCACCCTTTCACGGGGGTCTTTCGCAACCGCGAACGATCCGGGACGTAGAGCAACCAAGGGCTCGTGGGCTGGCACGTTCGTGCTTGCCTTCACCGCCCCTCATGTAGGGTTCCCTCCGACTTTGGCCCGGCCGCCTTGGACGTGCCACACTTAATTCGGCAGCTGAATTCGGGCGATTCGGCGGGCCTGTCGACAGACGAGTTGACGCGGACGAGCGCGACTGCTCACGCGACATACCTTCGAGATCGAGCGTGCTCGTCAAACGTTAGCTTTTTAGAAGTTTTTGCCGGAGCGATTGCCTTGAAGAAGTCCGCAGCCACCGCAGCCACCGCAACCACAGCAGGCACCACCGTGACCCCGACTGCGCGACCTTCGGGCCCGCGGCCGTCGGTCAAGTTGGGCCTTTCGAAGGCGCCCATCGCCAACATGACGCCGCCGGCCGAGGCCGAAGAAGCGGTCGACATGTACTTCCGCAAGATGGCGCAGGTCTCCCTGCTCACGCGCGAAGGCGAGGTCGAGCTGGCCCGGCGCATCGAGGAAGGCGAACGCAGGATCATCTTCGCCATCGTCGACTCCGCGTTCGCGGCCTCCGAGCTCGACCACATCAGCCGCCTTCTCTACAAGGGCCGCCTCAAGGTCCGTGACGTCGTTCGCAACGTCGACGACGAGGACGCGTTCGACGAGGCCACGATGCTGCGCATCGGCCGGCTCCTCGAGCGTCCGCTGAAGGAGCTCCACGGCACGAAGCAGATCAAGGCCGCCGAGGCGAAGGCCGCGCTCGCGAAGGACAAGGATCCGAAGAAGAAGAGCGCGACGCGGAAGAAGACCAAGACCGAGCTCGCGCGCGACAGCATCGTCCAGACGCTCGAGGAGCTCCGCCTCGACCGCAGCGTCATCGATCGCGTGGAGAAGAAGCTCCGCATCATCCAGCGCGAGATGCCGGCGGCGAAGAAGATCACCTCGGGCACTCTCCAGACCATCGCCGAGGGCCGTCGCCTCGCCGACCGCGCCAAGTCGGCGCTCGTCGAGGCCAACCTCCGCCTCGTGGTGTCGCTCGCGAAGAAGCACGTGAACCGCGGCCTGCAGCTGCTCGACCTGATCCAGGAGGGCAACATCGGCCTCATGCGCGCGGTCGACAAGTTCGACTACAAGCGCGGCTACAAGTTCT
>JAYTZB010000126.1:0-5974 GCA_043742085.1 Polyangiaceae bacterium | reverse complement strand
ATCGGCGCGGCGGTGAACATCGCCGCGCGTCTCGAGGCGCTGACCGGGAAGCTCGATAGGACGCTCGTGGTCTCGGACGACATCGCGGGGATGACGTCTCGCGCGACCGAGGAGCTCGGCTCCTACGCGCTGAAGGGCGTGCCGGCGCCGGTCCGCGTGTTCGCTCCGCGCCGCTGAGCGGCGCCGCCGTCAAGGTCCGAGGCCGAGCGCGACGTACCACGCGAAGAGCATGCGCGGGCGCACGTCGTCGAGCGAGCCGCCGCGGAGCGCGCCCTCGACCGCGCCGTCGATCTCCGCACCGAGGCAGAGCGAGGGCACGACGGCAGTGCGGAGCTCCAGGCACTGCGCCCAGTACGCTCCGATGCCGGTGCCGATCGCCGAGCCTCCTTCGCGCAGCTCGGTGGACGCGATGGTGAGCGGCAGCGCGATCCCGGCTTGCGCGGAGAGCCGGAGAGCGGTCGGCGACCCGGCCGAGATGTGGAGAAGAGGAACGAAGGCCGCGGCGCGGAGCCGGGTCACCCCGCCGTCGAGCGATCCGCTGCGGAGCTCCGCGGTCCTCCAGAACCCCACCGCGCCGTACGTGAAGCGCGCGGCCGAAGAGCCGTACGCGAAGCCGGTGAGACGCGGCTCGAGCGAGCCGCAAGGCAGCGCGCTGTTGCAACCGCGGGAGTCGCCATCGATGGCGAAGGTCACGCGCGCGACGCGCGATGCATCACGCGTCGCGACGAAGCGTACGGAGTCCTCGGTCCACGCACGCGGCAGGACGCGGGTGCAGTAGCGATACCTGACGGCGGCGCTGGGGACGGTCGGTGCGACGTGGAACGGGCGAAAGCGATGACGCAAGCCGCTCCGCGATGTGAAGTGACCGAGGACGTCCCCGTCGTCAGCGAGGACGGTGAGGCGCGCGAGCTCGAGATCGAGCGACGGCCCCACGTCAGCCTCGGTACCGAGGCACAACCAGTCGACGTACGCGAGCGGCTCACCCTGCGTGAAGAACCGTCCCAGCGCCGCGGACAGCGGCCCGTCCTTGCCGTCGGCGTGCACGGCAACCGCAGTCGGCGCGACCTCCGCAGCCGCGCGAGCCGACACGGTGATCAGCGCCGCGATGCACGCGAGCGTGAGGAGGAGAAGGCGATGCACGCGAGCCAACTATAGGCTCACGACGCCGAGGAAGGCGGCCCAACGCGCGGCGAGGTCCGCCGGATCGCCGGGAAGGATTCTTATTTCGCAGGGAATTAAAGGGTGGATCTGCGTCCCGGGCCTGCAACCGCCCAGCACGAGCGTGCGTAGGTGGGATTGCAAGGAGGGCTCATGAAAGCCAATGCGAAGACCAGGGCACGCAGCCTGTTCACCGTGGGGATCGTCATCGGAACCATCAGCGCGTCAGCCATCATGGCAGCGTGCAGTTCGACCGAGGGGAAGCAAGAACCGTCACCGTCCGACAACGGACCGGCCGAGGGCATCGGACTCGGGCAGATCGACCCGGTCGCCAACGCGCCCGAAGCAGCCATGCCGGTCGACGCCACCCCGTCTCCGGACGGTACCGACATCTACTTCATCGCCTTCTCTTCACGGCTCGACGCCGACGGTATGCGCATGGAGCGCGTGCCGGCCATCTACAAGACGTCGGCTGCGCCCGGTGGCACGGCGCAGAAGCTGTTCGAGGGTGCGCCCCTCAACTCGCCGTTCGGCATCACGATCTCGGACGACGGACAGACCTTGTTCATCGCCGATTCGAGCGCCGACGGCAGCAGCGCGGACCCGGCGGTCGAAGGCGCAGCGCGCAGCGACGGTCGCGTCTTCTCGATGAGCGCGAGCGGCGGCTCGCCGACTTCGCTCGCGGGCACCGAGGGCATCGCGCCCGCGGGCATCGAAGCGATGGGCGCCTCGCTCTTCGTGACGGGTCGCAAGGACGGGATGCCCGGCCTCTTCAAGACCGGCATCGGCGGCGGCGCCGTCTCCGCGGTCGCCGTGGGCGCGCCCTTCGCGGATCCCGGCGGCGTTGCCGTCACGCGTGACGGCGTGGCGTACGTGGTCGACACCGGCAGCTCGACGTTCAGCACCACGGCGCTCGCCTCGGTCGTGAAGGTCACGGCCGACGGCAAGACCGAGATCCTCATGGACGGCCTCTCGGTCGGTCATCCGGCGGGCATCGCGCTGGTGAACGACGAGAGCGCGGTCATCGTGAGCGCCCTCGATAGCGCGACCGGCACCGATCGCGTCTATCGCATCGCGCTCGGCGATCACAAGGTCACGCAGCTCAGCACCACCATCGGCGGCTTCTACGAGTCGGCCGGCCTCCACCGCGCACGCAACGCGGAGGTGTTCGCCTGGGCTGACAGCCACGCCAACAAGCACGGCACCGTCTACGTGTTGAAGCCCTAGAAAATAGGCACTTCAGCGATACCTGGCGCGACTCTCGCGCCCTCTTCAAGAAAAATTCGTCTCGGAGGACTGTTCCATCATGAAGGCACGTCATCATCTCGCGGGCTCTTTCACTGCTCTCGCTCTCACCGGCATCGTCTCGCTCGCCAGCGCGTCCAGCCACCGTGAAGCACCGGCCATCGGCTTCGACCCGGCCGCCGATAACACGGACGTCTGGGCCTGGGTCGAGGACGGCAAGCACGACGTCCTGAACGTCGTCACCTCGTACAACCCCCTCGAGGAGCCGTCCGGCGGCCCCAACTACAACAGCTTCTCCGACGACGTCCTCTACGAGGTGCACCTCACGCGCGGCAACAAGAGCCTCGACGACGTGGTCACCTACCAGATCCAGTTCTCGTCGACGGACATCCAGGGCGTCAACCCGGCCGACCTCTCGGCGCCCCTCGGCGGCGGCAAGGAGTTCTTCTCGCAGCTCACCGGCCAGAAGCAGACGTACTGGCTCACCAAGCTCACGCACGGCAAGGGCGGCTCCGTGAAGCGCGAGGTGCTCGGCACCGGGCTGCCGATCGCGCCCGTCAACATCGGGCCGAACACGAACAAGATCGTCTACAACACGCCGAAGTACGACGAAGGGTTCATGAAGAAGTTCATCAACCCGCTCGGCTTCAACGGCAACCAGGGCAAGGTCTGGGCGGGTCAGACGGATGACGGCTTCTACGTCGACATCGGGCGCATCTTCGACCTCGCGAACCTCCTCGGCGGCACCGCGCACGACAACGTCGCGGGCTACAACTGCCACTCGATCGCGCTCGAGATCCCGACCACGTCGCTCACGGCGGACGGTCAGGCTCCCAAGGCCGGCGCGAGCGATGAGAACACCATCGGCGTGTGGGCCTCGGCCAGCCGTCGGCAGGTCCGCATCCTCCACCGTGGCGGTGGCGAGACGAACTACGGCTCGTGGGTCCAGGTCTCGCGCCAGGGCCTGCCGCTCATCAACGAGGCGGTCATCGGTCTCCAGGACAAGGACAAGTACAACCGCACGAAGCCCGCCAAGGACGTCGACAACTTCGGCGCGTACTTCCTGACCCCGGTCATCGTCCGCGACGCGGAGGCGGTCGGCATCTACAAGGCGCTTGGCGTCCCGCAGTCGACGGTCGACGCGCTCAAGACGAACCGCCTCGACATCATCGACACCATCAACCTCCGCGCATCGGGCCACGACATCCCGCTGACGGCGACGGGCGACGTCCTCCGCGTCGACCTCGGCCTCGACTCGCGCTTCCCGAACGGCCGCCCCATCCCGTACGGCGCTGCGCCGAACAAGGAGCAGGCGGACGTCACCGACGTGCTCCTCTCGGTGCTCCTCTCCAAGGGCACGGTCGCCGTGTCGGACGGTGCGCAGTCGAACGACGAGCCTTTCCTGAAGGACTTCCCGTACCTGGCCGTCCCGCACGAGGGCTTCCAGGACGGCCACGGCAAGGCGGCCCCCTGAGCGACCCGTCGGAGAGCTCGTGTCGTGTGAGTCACACGACCTGAGCCTCGGATCCATCTCGCTTCATGGCAGGTGAGGCGAGCGTGGCCCCCGCGAGAAATGGTTCTCGCGGGGGTTTTTCTTTGTGTGGTTTGGAGTATGCCGAGGTCATGAAACTCGTTACCTCGCTGGTTCCCGCCTTTGCTTTGACCGCGCTGACCGTGGTCGCGTGCGGCGCGCCCGCTGCGCCCGTCGCGTCACCGACGACGACCACCGCCGCCACTGCGCCGGCGGTCGAGCCGGCCCCGGCCGCCGCCGTCGAGCCTGCGCCCGCCGCGCCCGCCGCGCCCGCCGCGCCCGCCGCCGAGGCCGTCGCCGAGACGTGCGATGCGGGCTGGGTCTGCGTGAAGATCAACTTCACGACGCGCAAGGTCGAGAAGCGCGACACGAAGCTGATGGGCGACCCGAAGATCGAGTCCACCTGGTCGAAGATGAGCGACGGCCGCACCGCCACGTTCGACGACTTCTCGAAGGGCCCCGTGGAGCTCACGCTCCGCCGCAAGGGCAACGACAAGAGCGAGGTCGTCGTGAAGGCGAAGGGCGGCGCGGAGATCGTGATCGATCGCCACGACGGAACCACCCAGGACTTCACGCACATCGGCGCGATCGCCACCGAGCAGGACGGCGCGCTCCTCGTCGACATGCGTTACATGCGCTGAGCAGCCCGAGCGAGCCTGAGCGGCGATTTGTGGGCGATCCACCCCCGACCGCGGTGCGTAGGTCCGGCATGACGCGCTCCTGCCTCACCGTCGCTCTCGTCGCTGCTCTCTCGATCTCCGCCGCGGCGGGCTGCTCCGACCGGAGCTCGGCGAAGACCGAGCCCGCCGCGATCGGTGCCGCCGCCGCTGCGCCCGCCGCTGCCGCCGTCGACCCCGACGCGAGCCTTCCGGCGAACCAGCGCCTCGCGCTTGCCGCCATCGGTGGCGCCACGCAGTCCGACAAATCCGTCGCCGACGCGCAGAAGGTCGTGCGCGAGAACCGCGCGAAGGACGATCTCTGGATCATGCTCGGTCGCGCGTGGGTCCGGAAGGCGCGCGAGAGCGCGGATCCCGGCTTCTACCTGAACGCCGATGCCTGCGCGCAGGTGGTGCTCGAGCGCAGCCCCGACCAGAAGCTCGCGCTCGATCTGCGCGGCCTCGTCCTCCTCAACGGCCACAAGTTCGACGAGGCGCGCGCGCTCGCGCTGCAGGTCACGAGCCGTCACCCCGAGGACCCGATGGCGTGGGGCACGCTCAGCGACGCGTACCTCGAGATGGGTCGCTACGACGAGGCCACCGACGCGGCGCAGATCATGGTCGACCTCAAGCCGAACCTTCCTTCCTACAGCCGCGCCTCGCACCTCCAGTGGCTGCGCGGCGACGTGGTGTCCGCGAAGGAGACCGTTCGCCGCGCGCTCGACGCCGGGCGCGCCGGCAAGAGCGATCCCGAGCCGGGCGCGTGGGTCTTCGTGCAAGCCGCGTCGGTGTTCTGGCACGAGGGCGACTTCGACGGCGCCGACGCGGGCTTCGACAAGGCGCTCGACCGGATCTCCGACTACGCGCCCGCGAACGTGGGCAAGGGACGCGTCGCGATGGCGAAGGGCGATCACCGCCGCGCCGCCGAGCTCTTCGAGCGCGCCTGGAAGGTGAGCCCGCTGGTCGAGACGGCCTGGCTCCTCGGCGACGCCAAGGAGGCCATGGGCGACAAGGCCGGCGCCGTCGCTGCGTACGCGCTCGTGGAGCGCGAGGGTCGTCGCACCGATCCCCGCACGCTCTCGCTGTTCCTCTCGACCAAGGGTCGAAGCGGCGCCGAGGTCGAGGAGGCGCTGAAGCTCGCCCGCGAGGAGTACGAGGTCCGCAAGGACATCACGAGCGAGGACGCGCTCGCGTGGGCGTACTACCGCACCGGGCACATCGCCGAAGCGAAGGCGTCGATCCTGAAGGCTCGCCGCCTCGGCACGCCGGACGCGCGGCTCATGTTCCACGAGGGCGCAATCCGCATCGCGGCCGGCGACACGAAGCTCGGCAAGAAGCTCGTCGCCGACGCGCTCAAGAGGAACCCGGCGTTCGACGCCACCGG
>JAYTZB010000125.1:0-6066 GCA_043742085.1 Polyangiaceae bacterium | reverse complement strand
GGCGTCTGCGCGAGCGCCTTGTGCAGGCGCTTGATGGCCACGGTCTTCGTGAATCCACCGGTGCCGACGAGGCGCCCGTAATGGACGGACGCCATCCCGCCGGAGGCGATCTCACCGTGTAGGACGTAACGTCCGATCTGAAGGGGCGCGGCCAACGACTACTCCAGGCTACGCCTGCTACTCTACGAGGTCGCGATGAAGCGGCCGGAAGTACCTGACGGAGAGGCTGCGCATCCGCCGCTGGATCCCACGCTCGACGCGCGATCCGTCGATCCGTCGGCGCCGGCCATGCGCGGGCCGGAGGAGGCGCCGTCCCGGTGGGTGGTGGCCGACCGGTACGAAGTGCTGGGATTGCTGGGCTCTGGTGGCATGGGGACGGTCTACCGGGCGCTCGACCGCGAGCTCGACGACGTGGTCGCGCTCAAGATCATCAGGAAGCAGATCGCCGCCGTTCCGGGCATCGTCGATCGTTTCCGGCGCGAGGTGAAGCTCGCGCGAAAAGTGACCCATCGCAACGTCGCTCGCACCTTCGACATCGGCGAGCATGCCGGCGCCCGCTTCCTGACGATGGAGTTCATCGACGGCGAGATGCTCGGCACGCTGCTGCAGCGGCGCGGAAAGCTGCGCGTCGCCGAGGTCAGCCGCATCGGACGTGACATCTGCGCGGGCCTCGCGGCGGCCCATGCCGCGGGCGTGCTCCATCGCGATCTCAAGCCCGCCAACGTGATCATCGCCAGCGACGGACGCGCCGTGATCACCGATTTTGGCATCGCGCGTGCGCTCGACGTCGGAATCTCGGCACAGACCGCCGGGGGCGTCGTCGGCACGCCGGCGTACATGGCGCCCGAGCAGCTCGAGGGCGCGCCGGATCTCGACGCGCGCACCGACGTCTATGCGCTCGGCACGATGCTCTTCGAGCTCTTTGCCGGCGAGGTCCCCTGGGCGAGCAAGACTCCACTCCAGGCCTCGCTCGCGAAGCTCCAGGGTCCGCCGCCGGACCTCCATGCGCTGCGCCCGACGCTGCCCGACGCCGCCGTCGCGCTCGTCGCGCGCTGCATGGCGCGCGACCGTGCGGCCCGATTCGCCACCGCCGACGAGGTGGCGCTCGCGCTCGGAGCGCTCGACACCGGGGGCGAGAGCTCGACGTCGCTCGTGCCGCCGAGCCTGGGCTCGGCCGGCACGGCACGCCACGTCGTGCGAACGAAGCTCGCGGTGCGGCCCATCGTGAACGAGGGCGATCCCGCCCACGAGTACCTCGCGCATACGCTCGGCGAATCGCTCGTCGACATCCTCAGCGAGGTGCCCGATCTCCAGCTGCGTCCGCTCCTGGGCGACGATGCGGTGCCCGCCGACGTCGATGCGGTCATCACCGGGACGTCGCGCTTCGAGGCCGATCGGGTGCATGTTGCGCTGCATCTCGTCATGCGCGAGGACGCCTTCGATCTCTGGGAAGGGCGGTTCGAGCGTCCGGTCTCGGAGCTCGTCGCCGTGGCCGACGCGGCGGCGGCAGCGATCGCCGACGCGCTCAGCACGAAGAAGGTGGCCACTCCGCGCTCGATGCCCACCAACCCCGTGGCGTTCGACCTGTTCCTCCGCGGCCGGCACGACTTCCTGCGCAGCTGGTACGACGAAGGTGGTCGTTCGCTCCGGCTCCTCGCCGATGCCCACATGCTCGCTCCCGCCGATGCGTCGATCGCCGCGACGTATGCGCGTGCGCTCGCGCGCGCGTACGGCACCCGGGGCTCGGAGGAGCCCATGGCGAGGCACGCCAGGGAGATGGCCGAAAAGGCGCTGATGCTCGATCCGCGTTCGTCGGACGCTCGGCTCGCGCTCTCCGTCGTGAACCTGTTCCGCGGCGACAGCGTCGGCGCGGCGATCGAGGTACGGCGTGCACTCGCGCTGGCACCCGAGGATCCGGACGTCCAAGCGATGCTCGGCCGCCTGCGCGCCGAGGTCGGGCCGATCGACGTGGCGGAGCAGCACCTCCTCACCTCGCTGGCTCGTGAGCCCAACTCCTCCGACACGCGCCATACGCTGGCGCGCGTCTACGCGATGCTCGGGGACGTCGAGGCGTGTGAGCGAACCCTCGGGCCGATCCCGACGACGCACAGCGAGCAGGTCGGCCATCTCCTCTCCGCGGCGCGCCTCGCGATGTGGTCCGGTGGCCCGGATCGCCTGGCGGACCTCGGCCCGCGGGTCGCCGCGCTCGACATCGATCTGCCGGTTCATCGCATCGCCGTTGGCCTCATCAAGCTCGGCGGTCGGACGAAGCTCACCCAGCACGAGCGCGAGGGTCTCTCCGAGGCATTCCCGACCGACGCGCGCATCGGACAGCGGGTCGCCGCATTCCACGCGCAGCTCCGCGCAGAGGTCAGTCTGGCGCTGAACGATATCGACGATGCAGTGACCGCCATTCGCGACGCCGACGCCAACGGCCTGCTCGATCTCATGTGGCTCGAGCGCTGCCCGTTGCTCGCGCGGCTTCGCGGTCATCGCGACTTCGAGGCCGTTCGGCGCAGTACCGCGCTCCGCGCATCGCGCGTGAGCGAGGTCCTCGACGGCAGGTGACTCCGCTCAGAAGCCGAAGACGATTCCGACGTCGGGGCCGAAGCTCGGCGCGAAGGAGTTGCCGAACGCGAGGTTCACGCGCGCGCCGAGCATGAGCGCTGCGCGCTCCGACAGGCCGACGCGAGCGCCGCCGCCGAAGGTCATGAAGATCGGGCCGGCGAGCTGCCAGGCATCGACGTCCTTCGCGGTCTTCAGGTTGGTCGCGGGGTTGGTCTCGACGACGCTCACCTTGACCGCGGTCTCGAACGTCGACACGCCGCCGCCGATCATGACGTAGGGCGCGACCTTCTTCAGGAGCGCTTCCTGGCCGAACAGGTACGTGCCGCGGAGCTCGAGGTGCACGGGGGGGAACGACTTGCTGTCGTCCTTCGCGGCCTGGCCGGGATACGTGTTGAGGACGTACCCGAGCCGCGCGCCGAGGAGGAGGTTCAGGTTGATCGCGTAGTCGATGGACGCGAGGATCCGGATGTTGCCGAACGCGCCGCCGCCCGAGACCTTGTCCGACGTTCCGAGCGCGAGGCGTGCGTTCTCGCCGTTGCGGGGTGTCACGAGGCCCGGCGCCTCGCGGAACGGGTAGTCGCTGCCGTCGCTGTTCACGCAGTAGTAGTTCGAGGTGTTGAGCGGCAGCTGACCGTCCTTGGTCGACGAGAGCTTGCAGACGTCGCTCGCGCTCGGCACGAGCGTGTAGTCGAAGCCGATCGAGACACCGACCCACACGCGGCGGATCTTCTTGTCACTGTCGCCGCCCTCGAAGTCGGTGCACTTGCTGGCCTTGCACTCCTTGCTCTTGCACTCAGTGTCTTCCTCGCAGAACTCGCCGCCGTCCTTGCCGGTGACCTCGGCGGGGCCCGCGACCGGACCGGCCTTCTTGCAGCCGGGGAAGTTCGGCGGGCAGTCGCCCGTGTCCGCGCACTGCGTCGGCGGCGGCTGGCTGGGGAGATGCGGCGGCTCGGCGACGGCCTCGCGCTTGACCTTCACCTTGTACGCGTTGTTGCGATCACCGCCGACCGCGACCGGGTCGTTCGCGGCGTTGAAGCCCTGGATGTAATACTGCGTCGTGCCCTGCTGGACGTCGGCGCACGGCAGGAGCCCGCCCCAGCCCTTCTCGCCGGTCTTCTTCAGCTCGAGGGTCTTCCAGTCGGTCATGCCGAAGCCCTTGTAACGGGCGATGACCTTCACGAGCTGCTCCTCGCCGCCGTACTCGACGTACACCGGGATAGGCGTGCGGATCTGCTGCTCGGCGACGGGCTCGTGAACGAAGTCACCCGCGGGCTGACCGCCGGCCGCGGGCGTTCCGCCACCGGCGGGGGCTGCGGGGCCGCCGCCACCGCTGGCGGCGCGCTTCTTCGCGTCGGCGAACGCGGCGTCGAGGTCCTTGGTGCGGAGATCGGGATCGAGCGCGGTCGCGGGATCGGTCTTGATCGCGGTGACGAAGTGGCCGATGCCCTTCTCCTTGTCGATCTGGCCGCCGATCTGCACGACGCCGAGATCGCGATGGAGCTGCGCGCGGACGGCCGCGCTGCACTTGTCGGCGCCGCACGCGGCAACCGCCTTCTCGAGCTTCTCGGCGGCCTTGGCGAAGTCGGTGGCGAGGTAGTCCTCGTCCATCGCCTTCTTCTGGAGGGCCTTCGCCGTCGCTTCGGTCTTCGCGTCGGCGAACGCGGGACGCGTCACGAACAGCGACGACAGCAGGAGCGCGGCGGTGACGAGCGCGACCCGCAGGGTGTGACTGAAGCCGAATGACAGGACGGCGGCGAGCGCTTTCCGGATCTTCACGGCGCCGTGATTACACCGATTTGGGTTTTCTTTGGGCCAGAAAGCGCAGCCTTAGGGACTCTGAGACTCGGTCCGAATGAACTGGACGCGGCGGTTCAAGGCGCGATTGCCCTCGGTGTTGTTGGGCACGAGGGGCTGGTTCATGCCAAAGCCCTTGGAAACAAGGCGTGCGGCCTCGACACCATGCGCCACGAGGTAGGCGCGGACCGCGTCTGCGCGGGCCCCGGAGAGCTTCAGGTTGTAGGCCGCCTGACCGACGTTGTCGGTGTGCCCCTGGACCTCGATGGTGATCTTGGGGTTGGAGATCAGGGCGTCCTTGACGGCATCGAGGATGGGGAAGCTCACCGGCTTGATGGTCGACTTGTTGAAGTCGAACTGGATCTGCTGGGTGATCCGGATCTCCTTGGCGGTCACGATGATGAGGCTGGGACAGCCGGGGCGCACGCCGTTCGGCTGGCCGGGCGTGTT
This sequence comes from Polyangiaceae bacterium, assembly GCA_043742085.1. Taxonomy (GTDB): domain Bacteria; phylum Myxococcota_A; class Polyangia; order Polyangiales; family Polyangiaceae; genus Labilithrix. Next base: position 1,254 of record JAYTZB010000125.1, on the reverse strand, counting down.
GGGACACTCGTCGTAGACGTCGGCGACGGTGTCCTTGTCGTTGTCGTCCTCGGGGCAACCGTCGGCGTCCTCGAAGCCGTCCATGTCCTCCGGGCTGTTCGGACACTTGTCGAGCGTGTCGGGAATGCCGTCGGCGTCGTTGTCGAGCTCGGGACAGCCGTCCTCGTCGAGGTAGCCGTCCTTGTCCTCGGGCTCGAGCATGCACGCGTCGCGCGAGTCGGGGATGCCGTCGTGATCGGTGTCGGGATCGTCGGGGCAGCCGTCGAGATCCTCGAAGCCGTTGTAGCTCTCGCGGACGTCGGGGCACTGATCGAACGAATCGGCGATGCCGTCGCCGTCGCGGTCGCCTTCGCGCGCGAGGTTCTCGCTGAGGCATTTGTCAGCGGCCGAGAGCGCGAGCGCCGCCTGCGCGTTGGGCTCGGCGATGGCGAGATGGTTCTCGGCGTCGGAGGCCATTCCCTGATCGAGATCGGTAGCAGCGAAGCGAAGATGCGCCTTGGCGAGCGCGAGCTCGCGGGGCGCACAGCGCATGGCGCCGTCCTGCTCGGCCTTCACGACCATGCCGTTGAGCCCGTCGATGCGGCCGCGCTGGTAGATGCCGGTCGTGCACGACGACGACACGAGCAGCGTGCCGAGCGTGCCGAGTCCGACGAGCGCGACGAGCGAACGCCCTCGCGCCGCGAGGGCACGCGCGTTCACTTCGCTTCTCCCGACTTGCGTTCGCGACTGCTGGCCTGGATGAAGTCGATGGCCTTCTGCGCGTAGAGCTCGGCGGTCTCGGCGTAACCGGCGGCGTCGCTGTAGCTCGCCTCCGTCGCCTCGACCTGCGCCTGCCGGAGATGCTCGCGCGCGAAGTAGTACTCGTACGGCGCCTGCGTCTCGGCGCCCATCTGGCGCGCTTGTTCGAGCTTGGACTGCGCCGCGTTCGCCGACACGGTGTAGTAGACGCCACCGCAGCCGCTCGTCCCGGCGAGCGTGCCGAGCGTCGCGATCAGCAGCGATCCCGTGAACAGCGATGTCGACAAAAAGAGGCGCATCGTCCCGCGCAAATTCCCCGTCGAGACGTACCAGCGGGCAGCCGCGCGGGTCAAGGACGGTGGCGGGAACCGTGGGACTGCCGCGCCCGTTCTCGAAGCGCGCGTCGTCGTCGTTCGAGGTCGTGAGACGACCGCATGTGTCTCACTCATTTCGCGACGCGTGCACGACGCGGGTGGCGCGAGCTGGAGCGGCATGTCACTTCTGAAGAGACGGGTG
>JAYTZB010000124.1:0-2570 GCA_043742085.1 Polyangiaceae bacterium | reverse complement strand
CGCGCCGCCGCATCCACCGGCATCGCCGACCAGGCTGCGAGGTACGGCGACGGCGCGCCGCGGATCCCCAGCGCACGCTCGAGGAGCTCGTCGACGTGCTCGCACAGTCGGCCGCGCATCGAGGCGGTAGGCGCAATCACCTCGACGACCATCGCGCCCGCGCCGAGCAGCTCCGCCGTGCGCTGGACCTGCGCCTCGGGGCTCACGAAGGCGAGCTCGCCGGCGAGCGGCGCGCGCTCCGCCTCGCGAAGGCTGCGGCGTCCGTGGCTTGCGGTCTGACCGTCGGTTCCCGAGTCGAGGTCCTGCATGCTCGTGATGTGCCAACATCGCGAGCGAATGGCCCACTTTCTTGCGGTTTCTGTTGGTCCTTACCGTTGACCGATGGGATCCAGCTGCCTAGGCTTAGAAGCGTTCCGACTGCCGGGTTCGTGCTTCGCGGTTTTCATGGTCCCCTTATGTGATTGAACCCGGAGGGCAAACGGTCGCTCAGTGTGCACGCCCAGCCATCTCGCAAGAGCTCTGGATAATTGGGAAGCCTAAAGCGCGGCCAGCGCCCCCCACCTAGGCCTAGGCCTAGGGGTTCATGACACCCGCACACGGCCACAGCGGTCGGAACACCTTTTTCGCGCATCCCTTCGCGAGGCCTTCGAGGACTAGACCTGGACTAGACTCGGACGCGATGACCGAGAAGGCTGGCGTCCTCGTCCACGGCGCGACGGGGTTCACGGGAGGTCTCGTGTGCGAGCTGCTCTCGACGCGGGGCATCACCTACGCGATCTCCGGGCGGAGCCGGGAGCGCCTCGAGCGCCTGCGCAAGCGCCTCGAGCACGGCGGCGGCGCACCGCCGGTCGAGGTCTGCGTGGTCGATCTCGACCGCACCGAGACCATCCATGCCGCCATCGACGGTCGCACCATCGTGCTCGCGTGTGCGGGACCCTTCGCGCTCGTCGGCGAGCCGATCCTCGCGGCGTGCGCGCGCCTCGGCGTCCATTACGCCGACACCACCGGCGAGCAGCGCTTCGTCGCCGACGCCGCGAGGAACCACCAGAGCACGTGCGAGGCGAGCGGCGCGTGCATCGTTCCCGCCATGGCCTACGAGATCGCGCCCTCCGACTGGGCCTGTCATCTCGCCGCCGAGCGCGTGGGCGGAGCGCCCGACACCATCGAGGTCTTCTACTCGAGCAAGACCGCCGACGGCGCCAACAGCAGCAGCGCGACCACGCGTGGCACGAAGAAGAGCATCCTCGGTGTGCTCGCCGAGCGCGCGCCTCTCCAGTGGATCGACGGCTCGCTCGTCGTCGAGGCGTCGGCCGAGAAGACCACGTCGTTCGCGCTCCCGAACGGACGACGCCTCGCCGCCGCATCGTTCCCGAGCCCCGAGGCCATCGTCGTGCCGCTGCACACCGGCGCGCGAAACGTCCGCACGTACATGGCGATGGGCGAGGGCGCTGCGCGGAACCTGCATCGCTTCCGCAAGCTCGCGCCCGCGGTGGTGCGCGCGACGAGCTCGCTCGCCCGCCGCTGGCTCGACCGCGGCCCCGCGGGACCCGTGGGTGAGGACCGCGCGCAGACCTTCGTCATCATCGCGGAGGCCACGAAAGGCAGCGAGCGCGCACGTGTTGCGCTCGCGGGCAGCGATCCCTATGGCCTCACCGCCGAGCTCCAGGTCTACGCTGCCCAGCGCGCGCTCGCCGGCGCCATCACGGCGAAGGGCATCGTCGGCCCGAGCGTCGCTTTCCCCGTGGGCGACGCCCTCGTGGCCCTTGCTCACACAGGACTCTCGCTCGTCGAGCCCGGCTGAGGCATGCTGCGCGCGTGTCGGATTCCATTCGTGACGTCGCCGACCTGCGCGTCGCCGACCTCCTCACGTTCCTGGCCGTGGTCCGGAGCTCGTCGCTGACCGCTGCTGCGCGGGAGCGGCGCGTGACGCCCTCGCAGGTCAGCAAGGCGATCACGCGTGTCGAGGCGCACTTCGCGCGCAAGCTGATCGAGCGCGGCAGTCGCGGGGTCGTGCTCAGCGAAGCGGGCCGATTGCTCGCTCCGGCGCTCGAGGCGGTGGTGAGCCAGCTCGAGTCCGCGCGTGCGGCGAGCCCCGACGGCGCGGAGATCACGCTGGGCGCGCCGTCGTATCTCCAGACGTCGCTCTTGCCGGTGCTCGGCTCCGCCGCGCCGAACGTGCGCGTGCGCGCGTTCGAGCTGCCGCCGTCGCTCCTTCGCGCCAACGCGCAGGACGACGGCTTCGACATCCTCCTCCTGCCCGGAGGCGGCGAGCACCTGCCCGCGAGCTGGGTCGCGGAGGAGGTCGGCACCATCCGTCGTGGCCTCTTCGCGTCACCGGCGCTGCGCCAGCGTCTCGGCAAGGGCGCGGTGCCGCTCGAGCGGCTCGCGGAGGTACCCTTCATCATCCCCATTTTTCGGCAGCAGGGGCGCGTCGTTCCCGTTGACGACGACTTCCCGCTACCGCGCTCGCAGCGCAAGATCGGCCACCAGGTGCAGACGTTCCTCGTCGGCCTCGAGGTCGCCGCGCAGACCGAGCAGCTCGCGTTCGGGCCCGCCATCGCCGCGCAGCG
>JAYTZB010000123.1:0-12831 GCA_043742085.1 Polyangiaceae bacterium | reverse complement strand
GCCGGCTTCTTTGCCGACCCATCGCGCCGGCTTGCCCTCGAAGGCGCGTGTCGCATCTGGGGGCGGCTCATCAGCGACACCTTCGCGAACGTCCCGAAGGGCACGTCCATCAAGGTCCGCGATCCGGAGAGGCCGACCGACCCCGCGGTGGCCCTGAACATCGACTACGAGATCGACGACCTCCTCGTCTTCGTGGGCTCGTCGAAGCTGCCGAGCGGGGTGACCGGGCTCTCGTCGCCCACGGCAGGCCTCTCGGGTGTGACCGACCCGACGCTCGCCGCATCGCTCCAGGAGCGCTTCGGCGGCGTACCGTTCCAGCCGTGGACGGCGTGGATCAGCTTCGATTCGACCACCGAGTTCTTCTTCGATCCCGACCCCGAGCTCGGTCACGCGGTCCCCGCCGACAAGCTGGATTTCGTTTCGGTGGCGCTCCACGAGCTCGGTCACACGCTCGGCTTCGGCACCGCAGACGCCTTCAAGGCGAGGGTCAGCGGCGCGACGTTCACCGGCGCCAAGGCGACCGCGCTCTACGGAGGTCCGCTGCCGCTGACCTCCGATCTCGGCCACGTCCCGAACACGACGATGTCCGGCGGTCATCGCGTGCTCATGGACCAGAGCGACTCGCGCGGTGCGCGGTATCTCCCGACCCCGCTCGACCAGGCAGTCTTCGAGGACCTCGGCCTGCATTTCTGAGAGGGTTCGCTTGCGCTCGACGTCGTGCGCTAAGGTCTCTCGCGCATGTCCCCCAGCGAGCCGAGAGCAGGCACGATCCAGCGGTGGGCGTGGGACTACGTGCTCTCGACGACGCTCGACGGCAAGCTCGCGCCGCCGGCCGTGCCCGACGCGCACGACGCATGGGAGGAGAACGCACCCGTACGGCGGCTCGAGGTTCCAGGGCGCCCGCCCGAGCTGCGCATCGTGACGAAGGCGGCGAAGACACGTGGTCTCAACTCGCCGCATGGTCGCGCACGGGCGCTGCACACGTTCCTCCATCACGAGCTGCAAGCCGCGGAGCTGATGGCGTGGGCGGTGCTCGCGTTCCCGGACACGCCGGTGGAGTTCCGGAGCGGCCTCGTGCGCATCGCGCTCGACGAGATCCGCCACATGCACATGTACGCGAAGGAGATCCGTCGCCTCGGCCACGAGGTCGGTGCGTTCACGGTGCGCGACTGGTTCTGGGAGCGCATTCCGCGCTGTCCGGATCCGGGATCGTTCGTGGCGGCGATGGGCCTCGGCTTCGAGAGCGCGAACCTCGAGCACACCGCGTCGTATGCCGCGCGCTTTCGCGAGGCCGGTGACGAGGAGGGCGCGCGCGTGCAGGAGGTCATCGGCCGTGAGGAGATCGCGCATGTGCGCTTCGGGGCTCGCTGGTTCGAAGCGTTCGTCGGCGACCTCGAGTTCGACGCGTGGCGCGCCGCTCTTCCGCCGCCGCTCTCACCGCTCCTGATGCGCGGCCGCCCCATCCATCGCGAAGCACGAAGCCGCGCCGGGCAGCCGGCACTCTTCCTCGATCGCCTGGACGCATGGCAACCCGACGATCTGCCGGTCTCCTGAAGGCCGCCCCTCGCGCCTCCCGCACGCGCTCGCTACGTCAGGCGTTCTTCTCGCCGCGCCGCAGCCTCACGCCAGCATAGAACATCCCCACCGCCGCCAGCCCCGCCGCAAACGCCAGCGCGCACGTCTGCGTGTCTACCTTGGTCGCCAGACACGAGACGACGCCGAACAACAACGCCATGATGCCGACCAACGATCCGACCGCGAAGAGAAGCAGCGAGAGGAGCGCGCTTCCCTCGCCGCGGATCGGCGCGCTCGGCGGCTGGTAGACTTCCGACGTGCGGAACCGCCGGAGCACCCAGACGCCACCGAGCCCGGAGGGGATGCCCGCGACGAAGATGAGTCCCGGGCCGGTGAACCCGAGGCTCACCAGCGTGGCCGCCACCGCTCCGCATACGACGACGAGCATCACCCACTCGACGAGATCGAGCCGGTAGCCGAACAGCCTATCCTTCGCCAAGACTACCTCCGCGCCTCGAGAGCCATGTCGGCCGGATACTCCAACCGACCCGCCCCGGCGACCAGAAGAATCCAGTGAACCCGACCATCCCCTCGAGCCGACGATCTGCCTGGGTCCTGAACCTCGACGCGGACCTCGAGCTCGCGGTGACGCATGGGTACACGCCGAAGCGCACGGTGCTCGAGGCGATGAAGCCTTACGTCGGGCTGCTCGCGGGGTCGCTCTTCGAGCCCGGGGATCGCCTGGCCGACGACTCGTTCGCGGCGCTCCCCGCGAGCGAGCGGGCGACGTTCATCGGTCGCGCGTTCTCGCCGACGCCGCGCGCGATCGGCTTGCTGCGTCGGGCCGGCGTCGAGCCGGAGCCGCATCCCACCGTCGAGGTGCTCCGTCGCGTGAACTCACGCGCGTTCTCGGCGTCCCTCGGGCAGACGCTGCCCGGCGCCAGCTTCATCACCGATCTCGAGGCGGCGCGGGCGGTGCTCGCGGAGTCTCCGCCGGTCGGCAGTGCCTGGCGGGTGAAGCGTAACTTCGGGATGACCGGGCGCGGGCAGCGGGTCCTCCGGCGCGCGCCCGATGACGCGGACCTCGCGTTCCTCCGCGCCGGTCTCAGCGAGGGCGGCGTCCAGATCGAGCCGGAGCTGAGCATCGCCGCCGAGTACGGTATTCACGGGATGATCGGCCCCGCCGGAGAGGCGTCGCTCGGCGTCGTCGTCCGGCAGCGCTGCGATGCGCGCGGTGCGTGGATCGTGACCGAGCGCATGACGACACCCACGCAGCACGACCTGGAGATCGCCGCCGCCATCGAGGCCGAGGCGGCCCGCACCGCCGTCGCGCTCGCCAACGCCGGATACTTCGGACCGTTCGGTGTCGATTCGTACGTCTATCGTAGTGAGAATGGCAATCTCGATATCCAATTACGGAGCGAGATCAATGCGCGCTACTCGATGGGATTCGCGGTCGGTTTTCTCGGCCGCGGGTAGCTCACGGCGCGCAGCTCGTCGATGTGCTGCGCGCGAACGGCGGAGCAGGGCCCCAGTCGTTCGTCAGCCAGTGGCGGCAGAGGCGCTCGTTGTCCCACGGGCCGGGATACGACTTCGGGATGCTGTCGAGCGTGCAGCCCCACTGGCCGGCGAACGCGCTCCACTGCTCGAGCAGGTTCTTGCGCTCGCCGAGGTTCACGAAATGGACGTCGTGCTCGACGGCCGACTTCGTCTTTCCCCAGTCCGTGTAATAGGCATTCTCGAACGGGACGAGCTTGGGGCCGTCGCCGTTGTGCACGTCGCGAATGATGGTGGCCTCGGTACAACCGACGCCCTTGATCTTGGTCGCCCCGGGATAACCGTAGGATGCGTGATCGCCGCCCGCCGCGTAGAACACGGGATGATGGCGCTGACCGCCGTAGTCCCAGAAGCGAACGCCCCCGATGGAATCCGAGTCGGTGTTGCTGCACACGTCGTAGTGCGCCGCTTCCTTCGCAGGGTCCTTCGCCGGCAGCAGGCCGGGGCCCTCCAGGGGGATGACGCGGGCGCTGTCCGATGTGTCGTGGCGATCGGTGTACGCGGCCGCCACCTTGCCGGTCTCGACGTCGACGAACACCGCGCCGCCCTCGAAGTCGCCCTCGTGGTTGTCGAGGGTGAACTTGTTGTACGCGTAGAACAGCATGTACTCGAGGATGACGTAGCGTCCGCTCGCGTCCTTGCCGCTGGGATGCGCGACCGAGAAGATGTCGATGCCGTCCGGGAGCTTGCGTGATGCAACCATCGAGGACACGAGCGCGTCGGCCGGATAGCTCCCCTGATCCTGGTCGAGGCAGAGCCAGAAGTTCGGCCCCTCGCCGAGCGCAGTGGCGTCGGCGCGGTGCTCCTTGCCGCCGCTCGTGAAGCGCGCGTCCCGGAGACCGTCGAGCGTGGGATGCGCATCGACGACCTTCTTCGTCGCATCGTCGCCGTCGACGCGCCAGTAGAGCTTCGAGTGCGCGACGTAGTGCTTGGCGTTGGTCGGGAAGACGGGCTCGCTGTCTCCGTGCTGATGGCTGCCGTCGCCTGCGTTGTACGCGATGACCGGCGCGTAGCTGCGGAGCATCGCGTCCTCGAGTGCGTCGTCGAGGCCGTCCTGGTCGTCGTCGCACGCGGGTCCGCCGCGAGCGCGAGATTTCGCGAGGCACGCGCGCGGAGCGCCGCCGCCGTCGATGCACGCGCTGATCGCCGCCACCGTCTCCGCGGAGCGGCACGCGGGCAGCGGCGTCGTTGCCGAACCGCCGCCGTCGTTGCCGGCGCCGACGCCCGGCGCGTCCACGCCGCTCGTGGGCTCGGCGGATGGCCCGTCGTCGGCCGCGCTGCCGCAATGGACGGTGGCGAGCGCGCCGAGCGCGAGGGCGAAGGCCCAGGCGGAGGAGCGTGCGAGCGGCGCCATCATCCTCCTTCGAGCACGTCGCGTACCCGGGCCGGCGTACCCATTTTCCCGGGCAACGAGGCGCCCGGCGAACGCGTCGCGGGGCACGCACGATCCAGGAAGGTTCGTCACCATCCCTGGCGGGCACGAGCGCTCCCGCGCACATTGCGCAAATGCCGACGGCTCGGTTTGACATACGGATCCGTATGTGAGAGACCTCGTCCGGCATGCGGCGCGGCGCGAACAGGCTCTCTCTCGCGCTCGCATCGAGCGTTGCTTTGGCCCTGCTCACCGGGTCGAGCGCCGCGCGCGCCGACGAGCCGCGTCCGGCAACGTTACCGGCGGTTCCGTCGGCGCCCTCGGCGCGCGCCGCCATGGCCGACGACGTCGCCGGCTACTATCGCAGCGAGCGGAACACCGCCTTCACGTTCATCGGCCTGGGCGTGGTTTCGGCGGGCGTCGGTACGGGGCTCGTCGCGACGCGGGGTGACTTCGCGAGCGGGCTCGGCGTCGCCATGATCAGCATCGGCGCGCTCGAGGTCCTCGGTTCGACGTTCTATGCGTTCCAGGTGGGTGCCGAGGCCGACCACTACGCGGGCGTGCTTGCGCGCGATCCCGCGCAGTTCAAGGCCGATGAGTCCGTCCACATCCACGGGACCACGTCGCGTTTCTTCTGGTACCGCGCCACCGAGCTCGCGCTGGTCGTCGCGGGCGCGGGGGTCGCGACCTACGGCTTCGTGAGCGACAAGGACGTCTGGAAAGGCGTCGGTATCGGCGTCGCCGCCGAGGCCGCGACGTTCTTCGTGCTCGACGCGTTCGGCTCCGCGCGCGCCGTCGACTACGAGGAGCACGTGCAGCGCTTCGACCCGAGCGTCGCGTTCTCGATCGGCGACGGCGCCCGGCCGTGGTCGCTGGCGGTGGGCGGAAAATTCTGACGCTGACCCGGGAGCGCCGCTCGGCGCACCCCGTGCTCAGCGCTCACTGCGGCTCGCAGAATCCGAAGTTGCAGCTGGGAGCGCTGACCGGGCACTGCGAATTCTGCGTGCAGGGCGTGCACGTGGTGCCCGACGTGGCGTTGTCGTACGCGCAGCGACAGCTGCGCGGCGGAGTGTACGGCGAGAGCGGCCCCATCTCCGTCTTGCGCGAGACCGACATCGCGCACGGCGACACGAACTGCTGGCGCGCCTCGATGCTGATGAGATCGAGGCCCTGCGGCGGTGGCGTCACGCCCGTCAGATAGGCAATCACGCGACGGACCTCGGGCTTGACCGCCAATCCGGTATTGGGGTCGACGCGCGCGAGGAGATGCACCGGGCCCCACAGCGGGTAATGGCCATCACGAACGTTGCGCTTGTCGTTGGGTTTCACGTCCGGGAGATATCCGCAGCGCTGTCCGTAATGCTGATAAGCGAGCTGTCGCAGCCCTGGCCGTACCGAGTAATCGCCGGCGACGATGCCAATGGCCTTGTTGACGTCGTCGGCGGTGGTGAGGCTGGTCAGCTTGTTCAGGACGCCGTCGCTCGATCCTGCGTCGATACCCGCCCAGCGCGCGGCCGGGACGGCGATGGCAGTTCCGAGCAACACCTGGGTGCCTGACCCGGCATTGCGGCGGATGATGAAGTTGTTGTCGATCCACGGCGCGACACCTGATGCCGAGCCGAAGCCGAATACGAAGTACGCGGCCTCGGCGCTTATCGATTGTTGCTGTGACGCCGCCGGTACGACGAAGTTGAACATCTGGATCGGACCGAAGGAGTCCGCGAAGGGCGGCGGGACCGACGCGAGCGTCGGCCGGCATGATGCCGGGAAGACGTCCGAGATCGCGAGGTCGACGTTGACCGGTACGCCGGCGTCGCCGCCTCCGGGGAGCGTGCAGTTCTCCTGCTTGGACGTGGGCGACGTGCTCGTGCTGTCGGGGTCCCAGTAGTTGGCGACGCCGCTGAGCGGTGGCGTTCCGTCGAGGAGCGCGCCGAGGCCGAGGCAGGAGCCCTGCACCTTCTGCACGAGCGTGATGGGTGCCGTGGGATCGGCGAAGAGCACCTTCGCGAGCTCTGCGATCAGCGGCTGGAGCCCGCCCGAGATGTAGACGACCGGACCGGCAGCGGCTCCGCCCTTGATCCGCGTGATGGCGTCGCAGCTCATGACCGCCGCCGCGTCCGTCGTGGCGAGGAGCGTGGCGGCGGCGAGTCCCAGCGCGAGCAGACGAGGAAACGTGCCGAGCGATGTCGATGAGGTGCGCATGGTCATCCTCCGTCCAGATCGGGAGGCAGCTCGGGGAGCTTGCCGTCCGGCAAGAGCTTCGTCAGTCGTGCGCGGTCGAACGGAATGCACTGCGCGCCGGTACACGCGTTGAGCAGCTGCTCGGTGGTGAGGGGGTTGCACGGGTAACACACGGCGGTGAGATCCGCATTCGAGACCCCGCTGTCGGGGCACGTGCCGCCGTCGCCCGCCGCGGGAACTTGCTCGTCCATGGCGTCGGCGGGATCGGGCGTCACCGCGAAGTCGCCGAGGCCGAGGATCGAGTTGCACGCGAGGACGATCGTCGCGAGCGCGACGAGGCCGACCCAGCGCGTGGCCTGACGGGACATCACAAAAACCGTAGGCCGCGGCACTGTGGAGTGTCAACTGACCCGGTCTCGGGCGGGCGCGCGAGGCTCTGCACGCCTTCGTGTATGATCCACGGGTGCGGGCCTCCCTCGTCGCATCGGTGTTTTCACTGGGGATCGTGGCGTCCCTGGCGCTCGCGTCCGGGGACGCGCGCGCCGACGAACCGACCGCCGCGGACATCGCCTCCGCGCGGAAGATCGGCTTCGAGGGCATCCAGCTCGCGGAGAAGGGCAATTGCGCGGCGGCGATCGACAAGCTCGCGCGCGCCGAGAAGCTCTTTCACGCACCGACCACGCTGGGCCGCCTCGGCGAGTGTCAGGTCCTGACCGGGAAGATCGTCGAGGGTACCGAGAGCCTGGGACGCGTCGCGCGCGAGGAGCTCGCGGCGAACGCCCCGGCCGCGTTCTTGACCGCCAGAGCGCGCGCGCGAAAGCAGCTCTCCCTTGCCACGCCGAAGCTCGCGCACGCGAAGATCATCGTCAAGGCGCCGCCGGACGCCAACGTGTCGGTGACGGTCGACAGCGCACCCGTGAACGCCGCGAACCTCGGCGAGGATCGTGTGCTCGACCCCGGCCCGCATGTCGTGGAGGCGACCGCACCAGGATATTTCAAGGCGCACGCCGAGATCAATCTGCAGGAGGGCGGCAGCGAGCAGGTCACGCTGAAGCTCATCGTCGATCCCGAGGCGGCTCGTGCGGCGCGGGTGGCCGCGGCGACGGCGTCGCCGTCGCCGTCGCCGTCCGCGTCCGCGTCCGCGTCACCGCCGCCCTCCTCGACTCCGGTCACCGAGACCCGGGCGCCCGCAGCCGAGGCGAGCGGCCCCAACCGCACGCTCGCGTACGTGGTGCTCGGCGTGGGGGTCGTCGGCCTCGGCGTGGGCACGGTCTTCGGCCTCGACGCGATGTCGAAGAGGAACGACCTCTCGAGCGCATGCCCGAACAAGAGCTGCCGCGCGAGCGAGCAGAGCAACATCGACTCGGCCAAGTCCGCCGGCACCATCTCGACCATCGCGTTCGGCGTGGGCGGCGCGGCGGTGATCCTGGGCGGCGTGCTGTTCTTCACGGCGTCCAGCTCGTCGAGCACGGCACCCGTCGGCGCGGCGCTTCCGCCGAAGCTCGTCGCTCGTCCCTATTTCGATATCGGCTCGGCCGGAGTCGTAGGCTCCTTCTGATACCTGAACAGCAAGCGCTGTTCGGCTAATAGCCCAGTACGTCGCTCGGGTCGGTGGGCTTCGGGGTACCGGCGCGCGCGGACGTCGTCGGTCTCGTCGTCGGGCCTGCGCCGGCGCGCGCTCGCGCCATCCGCACCTCGATCGCGCGATCGGCATCGAAGGTGATCGAGCGCTCGTCGGTGACGAAGCCTGCCGCCTCGACCTTCAAGCGATGCGTCTCGCCCGCGGGGCGCTCGATCGTGCCATCTGCGGCCATCGCCACCGGCGCGCCGTCGAGCGAGACCGTCGCACCGGCGGGCACTCCGCGCAACGTCATGCGCGCGGTCCGTGGGGTGGCCAGCGTCGACGTGGACCCGACCGCGATGGAGCTCGGGCTCGCACTGGCCTCGCTCGGCGGCGCGCTCGAGGCGGCGCTGCCGCTCTTGGCTCGGGCGCCCGAGAGCTGCGCCTTCACGACGAGGCCCCCCACCGTGAGCACGGCCAGAGCCGCGACCACGACGCCGAGCGTCCACGCGCGACCGCGCGCGGCTGACGTCGGGGCCGGCGCGATCGAACGCACGGCGCCTGCGCCGGTGCGACCGCCGCTGCTGCCGCCGCCTTGCTCCTCGACGAGCGTGGGAATGCCGCGGATCGAGCCGTCCGACGGCGGGAACGACGAACGCGTCGCGGGGCTGACGCGGCTCGGTGCGCTGGGCGCGCTCGGGGAGAACGCCGACGGCGACGAGCGGATGCTCGCCGGCGCAACCATGACCACCGGAGACTCGCCGGTCGTGAGCACCGCTGCACTGCGCAGCTGCTCTTCGATCACCTGCTTGAGGCGTGCGCGATCGTCGGCGAAGGCGAGCGCCACCGCCTCGCCGAGCGCGCGACGCGTCGGCGTGAGGCCGAGCGACGCGATGTACGCGTCGAGATCCGCCTGCAGCTCGGCGGCCGTCGCGTAGCGATCGCCGGGATCGAACGCGAGCGCCTTCATGCAGATCCGTTCGAGCCGCTCCGGCACGGTCGGATCGACCGATCGCGGCGTCGGGATCGAGCCGCCCATGAGCTGCGCCAGGATCTGCACATCATGCAGGTTGTGCCAGAGACGACGGCCCGTTGCCGTCTCCCAAAGCACGACGCCGACTCCGAAGAGATCCGCGCGCGCGTCCACCACCTCGCCGCGAGCCTGCTCCGGCGCCATGTACGAGAGCTTGCCCTTCATGTCGCCGGTCGCCGTCACCGCCGACGAGTCGGCAGCCTTCGCGATACCGAAGTCGCACAGCTTCACCTCGCCGGAGTACGTGACGAAGATGTTGTGCGGGCTGACGTCGCGATGGACGACCTTCAGCGGCTGGCCCTGGAAATCGAGGAGCTCGTGCGCGTGCTCGAGACCCGTGAGCACGTTCGAGAGCGCGAAGTACACGAGCGGGGAGGGGAGCACCTTGCGGGCGCGGCTGAGCGGCTGACCCTCGAGGTACTCCATGACGATGACCTGGCGCTGGCCGTCCTCACCGACCTCGTAGGTCTGCACCACGTTGGGATGGTTGAGACGCGCGGCGAGACGCGCCTCGTCGAGGAACATGGAGCGGAACTCGGCGTCCTGCGCGAGATCGGGACGGAGCTCCTTGAGGACGACGAGCTTCGTGAAGCCTTGCGGACCGCGCGCGGCCGCGAGGTAGACCGTCGCCATGCCGCCGCGCCCCAGCTCCGCGAGCCGGCGATAACGACCGATGGTCTGATCCCCAGGAACGTCCATGAACCCCGGCGAATCGTAGCTCATCTCGTCAGAGCGCGCTTGCGCGCCGCCCGGATCAAAGAGATGAGGGCCCATGCTCATCGTCCATCACCTCGAGAACTCACGCTCGCAGCGCGTCCTCTGGCTGCTCGAGGAGCTCGGCGTCGAGTACGAGATCAAGCGCTACGAGCGCGACAAGAAGACCATGCTCGCGCCGCGCGAGCTCCGTGAGGTGCACCCGCTCGGCAAGTCACCCGTCGTCACCGATGAAGGGCAGACCATCGCGGAGTCCGGCGCCATCGTCGAGTACCTGGTCGAGCGTTACGGCAACGGTCGCCTCGTGCCCGCCGCGGGGACGCCGGAGAAGCTTCGGTACACGTACTGGCTCCACTACGCGGAGGGCTCGGCGATGCCGCCGCTGCTCCTCAAGCTGGTCTTCGAACGCATCAAGACCGGGCCGGTGCCGTTCTTCGTGCGGCCCATCGTGCGCGGCGTTGCCGACAAGGTCCTGACCATGTTCGTCGACCCGCAGCTGAAGCTGCATATCGAATACATGGAAGCGCACCTCGCCCAGAATCCCTGGTTCGCAGGCAAGGAATTCACGGCTGCGGATATCCAAATGAGCTTTCCGCTCGAAGCCGCGCAATCCCGCGCAGCGAAGGGGCTCGAGACCCCGAGCGTCATCGCATTCCTCGAGAAGATCCACGCTCGCCCCGCCTACCAGCGTGCGCTGGAGCGCGGCGGACCTTACGAATTGATGCGCTGATCGCGCAGCCAGCGCACGATCTCCTCGACGTGCGGATCGCGGACCCCGAGCTCCGCGAGCGCGTCGTGCAGGCGCAGGACGTACTCGGTATTGGCGCCGCTCGGGCCATGGCTCCTCGCCACCCACGCGGCGATGTCGCGCTCGTGCAGCGGACCGAGGAAGTGCGGATTGGTGGCGCTTGCCACGTAGACGAGCGCCTTCGCGAAGGGGGCGCCGCCCGGGGCGTCGAGGACCTCGCGATGGAGGCGGTCGAAGCCCGCCGACTCCCGCTCGTCGAGCGCCGCGAGGATGACCTCGGCGCCCTCCGGGTCGATGCGGTAGGCCACGCCTCCGCAGGTCTCATCGGGCGCAGTGACCAGCGTGACCACCCGGCCCGGCGCTCCCGGCACGCCGCGATGGTCCGGAGATCCTTGCCAGAAGCGGCGGGCAAAGCCGGGCAGGAAGGCGGCCCGGCGCTCCAGGTGGGCGAACGAGGGCCGGAAGATCAGCGAGCCGTAGGCGAAGATCCAGATCGGGTCGGCGTGCACCATCTCGCGGGGGATAGCCTAGCGCTCGGCGCCGCCGTTCCGGCGTTCGTTTGGGTCGGAGAGGGCCGGCGTGCGACGATGACGTCATGGCGAAGCTCGACCCGCGCGCCGATCCCGTCTCGAGCCCGCCGAGCGCGAAGGACGACTTCACCGTGGATCGCGTGGCGGTCCCGAAGGACGCGCCGCGGGACGTGAAGAAGGTCGACGAGTCGGCCGACGAGGACGCGGACGACGACGACGACAAGCCCACCACGAAGATCACGAGCCAGGATCCGCGCTACGAGCCGCTCGAGAAGCTCCTCGATCTCAACGACTGGAAGAAAATCGGCACCGAGCTCGGCGCGATGAGCGACGTCGGCAAGCTTCCGCCCAACCTCGGCCTCCTCGCGGCGCTCGCGCACAACGAGAACGCCAAGGACGGCGATCCGGACGCCGCGGCTGCCGCCATCCGTTGCATGGCGAGTCTGCTCGGCGTGAGCGAAGACAGCCCGATCGCGCGCGTGCTCGCGCGGCGCATGCTCCGCAAGAACCCGGTGAAGCTCTCGGAGCGTCAGGCGCCGCCGGCGCGGACGTCCTTCTTGATCGTGCTGATCACGCTCGCTCTCGGGGGCGGCGTGGGCTTCGTCGCGTCAGCGGGAAGCTGGCACGCCGCGCTGCACATGCTGCATCTCGGCTGAGCGTCCGCGCGCTCACGCGCTGACGCGGCTCACTGCGTCTCGATGATCGTCGGATTGCGCGCGAAATTGCCCCACCATCGGCTGTATTCGAGGATCAGCGAATAGCGGCGATTGGCCATGATGGTGATCGGATAAACGCGATTCCGCGATATCCCGCCCATGTCGATCGTGATCGCGATCTCGTGGTAACCCGGAAAGACGGAGAACGCGCGGTCGAGGCCCTGCTTGAAGCTGCCGTCGTACGCCGGATGCCCGTCGATGGTCGCCACGAAGCGCACGTCGACCAGGAAGAAGCCCGGCTTCGCGAAGGTGATGCGCAAGTTGGGCGGCGGTGCCTGCGGCGGCGCGTGCGGGGGCGGCTGGTTCATCGGCTCTCGCGAGGTCTAGCCGGCGCGAGGCTGATGCGCCACCAGAGGCCGGCGAGCACGAGCGCGGCGACGGTGACGGCAGCAATGACGTCGAACGCCGCGCCCCATCCGTGCCGCTTCGACACGCTGCCGAGGATGATGGCCGAGAGGCTCGCGCCGACGTAGCCGACGCCGTCGACGATGCCGGCGGTGGTCGATGCACCTCTCTTGCCGGCCACGTCGAGCGTGATGGCGCCGCCCAGGAGCGAGTAGGGCCCGAGCAGGAAGAAGCCGGCGAGGCCGATGATGGCAGCGGCGCCGAGCGGATCGGTCACGCCCGCATGGGCGAGCGCGAGCACCGCGAGGAGCAGCGCCGCGAGCGATGCCGTCATGATGCCGGCGCGCCGCCCGGGCCCCCAGCGATCGCTGAGCCGTCCGATGACGAGCGAGCCCATCATCCCGGCGGCACCGAAGAAGGCGCTCTTGGCGATCGACCCCGACAGCGCTGTCGTGCTGCCTGCAGCGGTCGCCACGTCGTAGAGATACTTGGGCGTCCACGTCATGAAGCCCGCGCGCACGAACGTGAGCAAGAACGAGAGGACGACCGCCATCCAGAA
>JAYTZB010000122.1:0-10654 GCA_043742085.1 Polyangiaceae bacterium | reverse complement strand
GCCGCGGTGCTCGCCTCGCTTTTGATGGGCGTGCTGTGGATGGTGGGATTGGCTGCCTATTTCGACTTGCGGCTCAATTTCTTGAACTTCGTGGCATTGCCCATCACGTTCGGAATCGGCTGCGAATATCCATTCAACATCTACGACCGATCTCGATTGTTGGGTGGAGACGCGAGCGCCGCCGTGAAGCGCGTGGCCGGCGCGGTCATGCTGTGCAGCTTCACCACCACCGTCGGCTATGGATCGCTGCTCGTCGCCGACAACCAGGCGCTCGAGTCGTTCGGTCGCCTCGCAGTGACGGGCGAGATCACGACGTTCCTGTGCGCGGTGCTCGTGCTCCCCGCGCTCCTCCACGCGATGCGCAGCGAATCCCGCAAGACGTAACGCGGGCCGGCGAGGGCCGGCGCTTCCATCTACGGCCGTCGCTGGTAGATGGCGAGACGGCCCTCTTCGAAGACGACCGCGTACGCGGGCGGAATGACTGCGCGCGCAGACGGCGTGCCGTCCCAGACGAGAAGGTAGTCGTAGCGCGGCGTCGCTTCGTCCCAGAAGGCGCCCCACAGCGAGCGGAACGCCGCGTCGCAGTCGTTCACGATGACATTGCCCTCGAAGAGCCGCTTGCAGACCGCGCCCGGATCGCGCGCGTTGGCAGCGAAGCTCTCGAGCACGAGGTGGTTGAACCGAGGCGGCGGCGGCGCCGTGTAGATCACGGGGAACGAGTGCGAATGCGCGAACAGCAGCGGCGCGGACGTGTGCTTCGCCAGCACGTAGTAGCCCCACAGGTGCAGGACGTTCCGGGTGTTGTCGCTCGTGGCCTTGTGGTTGAAGAGCAAAGGCAGGAGGCGCGCGCCCTCGGGGACCGCCGGGATCCCGGCGATGAACTCGCGCCGGTCGCGCTCGAGCCGCACGTAGTCCGCAGCCATGCCTGCGCTGTAGAGCGCCGCAGCGACGCCGAGCACGCCGGCCAGCGCACGCGGTAGGCGCTCCGGGACGCGCAAGAGGAGGCCGATCCAGATGTACGGGATGAGCCTCGAGTTGACGTGGAACCAGTTCGTCACGATGTACGGCGAGAAGCCGTAGAGCAGCCCGAGCACGAGGAACGCGTAGGGCGAGAAGAAGGGCGCCGACTCTTTCCGTCGGGTCACGCCGATCCACGCGAGGACGAGGCAAGGAACGATGCTCGTGATGGAGAGCTTCGAGAAGCCGTAGAACCATTCCGCCCACATGTTGTAGGCGAGGTCCCAGACCGGCAGCATCGTGCGGTAGTCGACGCCGCCGCTCATGGGCCCGATCTTGTCGGTGAGCTGTCCGTAGAGCGAAGCGGCGACGAGCGTCGTGACCGGAGCGAGCGGGACGAGCACCGCGCGCGTGGTGAGCCGTTCGCGCTCGGGCCCACGCAGGCGAATGACCGCCTCGATGAAGAGGAGGAGATGGACGACCAGCAGAGGAAAGACGTGCGCGTACCAGGTAAGCGCCCCGAGGACGGCGATGGCGACGCCGTTGCCGAGCGTCGGCGTGCGTCGCTGTCGATCGACGGCGATGAGCATGCCCAGCGAGAGCGGGATGGCGAGGGCGAAGTCGAGCATGCCCGTCGAGACGAACCAGTTGTGGACCATCGGCCACATGAAGAGACTCGCGAAGAGCATTCGCCGGCGACTGCCGGTCAGCGAGAGCACGAAGCGCGGCAGAACGTAGGCGTTCGCGCCGAGCACGAGCAGCGCGAAGAGCCGGGCCCCCGTCTCGAGGCTGGTGATCTTTCCGAAGACGTAGAGCCAGGCGAACAGCGCGGCGTTGGTCTTGAAGAAGCCGTTGAACGCGAGCTCCGGGTAGCGCGCGGGGTTCTCCATCACGACGACGGCCGCGAGGTGGTTCGGCAAGTCTTGATAAGGCGGTACTTCAGTGAGCGCCAGTGGCCACGCACAGAGAACGAAGAGCGCGGCCGACACGGCGAGCGCGACCTGCCTGTCGGTGAGGCGTGTCGTGATCGATGGCTTCGCGTCGGTGGAGGGCATGTTCGGGCTCGAGCCGGATCACCCGCGGGACTCGATCTCGAGCCACTCGGTGAGCGTCGACAGCAGGGCGTCCTCGGACGCCGCGACGAAGAGCGTCGCCTGGTACTGCGTCGGATCGAAGGGCGTCCGCCCGATCACGTCGAGGTCGAAGGGCACGAGCTCGGCGTCGCGCTCGAAGCGTCCGAGCTCTCCGAACGACGAGAGCAGCCCAGCACCAACCGCCTTCAACGCGTCGCCCTCGCGGACCACGCCGAACTCCATGCAGTACCAGTACGTGCGGATGAGGCGGTCGATCGACGTGTCGTCGGCGACGCGGGTGGCCCGACCGTAGAGCTCGTTGATGCGCGCGTAGCGCTCGTCGCAGAGCGATGGTGCATGGCCCACGAGCTCGTGGATCAGGTCGGGCTCGGGCGTATAGAGCGGCGTGCTCGGATGACGCATGTACTGCGTGGCGAGGAACGTGCGCTCGCCGAGGCGATCCATGAAGTCACGCGGCGTGACGAGGCCCGCCACCGGGGCGTAGCCGAAGCCGGTCGCCCGCGAGAGCACTTCGCCTATCTCCGCGAGCTGCGGGATGCGCGCGCGCACGAGGCCGACGCCCGGCCACGCGGCGAGATAGCCGCGGCAGGCGTAGCGCGCGTGGAGCGGCGCGAGGGCGTCCAGTGCCGTCGCCCAGACCTGCGCCTCCTCCTCCGTGTACGCCACATGCGGCGGCGGCGCTCCGCGCTGGTGCGCATCGGCGAGACGCGCGATGGCATCCCGACGCGTGCGGTACGTCAGGTCGCGAAATCCGGGGTGGTCCCGATCAAGCTCGACGAGATGCGAGTCCAAGCGAGACCATGTAGCAGAGCCCGCGGCCGGTTTGCGCATGGAACGGGCCCCGAGTTTGTGCGCAACTTCTCCCGCGACCTGCCGAGAGGGCACCATGAGCGAACGCCGGACGCTGCCCTGGCCCGTAAAAGACAACGCGCTCGACGAGACGCTGCACGAGACCCCGGAGGACATCGGCGCGATGCCCACGCTCCGCTGGCAGCGCACCGCTGACGGGATCGAGGCCGCGCCGGTCACGTTGCGGTGGACGTCCGGCGGGCGAGGCGCGCCCGTCACGGGCAGCGCGTCACGCTGACGACGCTCACCGCGGCGGCAGCGGCCCGGTCACGACGACGTCGCGCAGGAGCTCCTTGAACTGGATGCGGAGCTCGGCGAGCTTCGAGTCGATCTCGACGATGCGCTTGCTCACCTCGTCCACGCGCGTCGAGGTCTCCGTGAGCCGCGCCGTGAGCTTCACGCGGAGCTGATCGGCGGCCTTGTTCTTCTCGATGGCCCGCAGGTTCGCGCGCGTCTCCTGCGTCTGCTGCGAGAGCGTCGCCTGCTCCTGCGCGAGCTTCGCGCGAGCCTCGTAGCGATCGACGATGTCCTTGCGCACCGCCCAGGCCGCGGTGAGCTTCCCGGCGATGGTGCGGTCGGCCCGCGGGTCCGCGACGTACGCCTTCATGGCGTTGTCGGCGAGGATCGTGAACCAGTCCTCGCGGCGGCGCGTGGTGGTGCGCTCGTCCACGACCACCTCGGCGGTCGCGCGCGGCCGAACGCGCGCGGGGACGAGCGCGGTCTGCGTTCCGACGTTGTCCTCCGTCTCGGGCGGCGGCTGGAAGAGGCGCGCGCCGTTGATGCGCGGATGACGGAGCAGGATCTTGACGTCGAGGTCGGCGCCGTTGCGGATGCGGTACTTCGACTGGTGAACCGAGTCGCGCTCGATGGTGAGCTCGCCATTCTCGATCTTGGCGATGCGCTCTCCGAGCTCGTCGTTCTTCGAGTCTTGATCGACCGCGAGCGCGCGCTCGAGCGCGAAAGGCACCGTCGCCGTCGCGCCCGCGGGCAGCGGGTCGACCATGCCTTGACCGAGGAACGAGCCCTGCTCGAACACCGCGATCGGTCCGCGCTCCAGCACGCCGGGCGTTGCGTTGGCGAAACGGACGACACGAAACGGATGCTGGTACGACTCGGGCACGCCGGAGTCGGGCGCGAACAGGAAGAGCGCCTCGCCCGGAATGCGCCGCGAGAGCAGCAAGACCATCGTCGCGCTCTTGTCGGGGATGGTGACGGGCTGCGGAAGGTCGTAGCGCGTCGTACCGGCCTCGACCGCGACCGCCGCCAGCGAGCGCAAGCTACGCGGCGTTTGCGACATCGGCGGCGGCGGCGGCGGCGCGGGCGGCGGAGCCATCGGCCGCGACGCCGGCAAACCGGCTGCGGCTGCGCCGGTCGCGGCCTGAGCGGCCGGAGCGGGAGCGTCGTTCGCGCGCGACCTTGCCGGTCCGTTGCTCGGCCGCTTCACGGCCCTCCCGTCCTTGCTCGGCTTCGCGGCCTCCTTCTTCCGGTCGTCGGCGTCGCGGTCGGGCTCCGGACAGCCGTCGCCGTCGTCGCCGGAGCCAGCCACGTCGGGACAGCGGTCGGCGCTGTCCGGGATCCCGTCGCTATCGCGGTCGGGCGGGCCTTGCTTGAGGGACGTGTCGCTCCTCGGCACAGAGGCGATCACCTCTCCCCGATCGGTGACGACGGGGCGCACCGGAATGATCGGCTCACCGAGCTGCGCTTCGAACGCGAGCGGCGCGCCGGCGACGAGCGAGAGCTTCACGTTCTTCCAGTCCTCGCCGGAGAGATTCTGCACGACGCCCCACGCCTGCAGATAAGCCTCGCCGCCCTTCTCGACGGTCAGTCGATACGACGGCCGCCACACCGGCGCTTCTGCGACGTAGCCGACCTCGAGATCGTGCGCCTTGCCGTCGAGCCCGAGGACGACCACCTTGAGATGACGCTTCTCGTCTTCGGTCTTCTTTCGCTTCTCGGGCTTGTCGCTCTTCTCGTTCCCCCTCCTCTCGTCCTCGTCTTCGTCCTCCTGCACCTTCAACGGGAACGCGACGGAACGAACCGAGCTGCCGCCGGTCTCGCTGACCGCGAGCGTCGCGAGAAAATCGCCGACCTCGGTGTCCTTCACCTTGAAGCGGACCTCGCTGTCCTCGACGTGGCCGCCGCGCTGGAAGTAGGCGACGCCGTTGCGGTAGATGACGACGCGACGAAGCGCGAGCCCGTCGGCGCTCACCGCAGGCTCTCGCCCGCAGCCGACCAAGAGGAGCGCGAACGGCACGAGGGGCACGGCAGAGCGCAGGCGCGAGATCATGGCCCCGTTGTACTGGATCGGCGTCGTCGATGGGGCGTTGCGCGACCGCTTGCGCACGGATCGTTGGTGGTGGCGACGGCGCCTGTGCACCGTCGCCACCCCAACGACGACGCGATCAGGGCTCGCGGTAGAGCACCACGCCGCCGAGCGCGTCGGGCACGACCGGCGACGTTCCCTCGAACCCGACCCAGAGCTTGCCGTCGCTACCGAACACGCCGGTCACGCTCACCGAGCCTTGTGCGATCGAGAGGTCGGACTGCGTGAACGTGGTGAGGTTCGTGCTCCTGATGACGGTCGGACCGCCCGCGAGGACGGCTACCCCGCCGTTCCTGGCGAGGATCTTCTCCGACGCGGGGATGTGGGCGGTCTGAGGCAGCGGGACAGGCGCGGCCCAGGTGGTGCCATCGTCCGAAGCCGAGAAGACCAGCGTGTAGTCCGTCACCGCGCCGATCGCGCCGCGCTGGATGCGCGTCACGACGCGCGGCTTCGTCCCGTCGTACGCCAGCGTCGCGGCGCCGAGGTCGTTCTGCACGCTGTTCGTGTCGAGGATCAGCGTGTAGTTGGCCTGACCAGGCCGCCAGTAGACAGCCGCCGAGTTGTAGCCCGTGGCAGGCTCGAGATGCGCCACGACGCCGGGCTTGCCGGCGCTGTCGATAGCCAGACCGACGGGGAATCCGCGGGTGTTCAGCGTGCCGCCGTGCTCGGTGTCGCTCGTGTCGGGAACGATCGCGTAGGTGTAGCCCGACGCGCCGCTCGTCGCCAAGACGGTGGCGTCGTGACAGCTGTTGCCGCAGCCCTGGTCCGTCTGGTTGTACGCGAGGAATGTCTTGCCGCCGTCGAGCGCGATGGCCGGCCTGTTCACGTTGTTGATGTCGCCTTCCGCGGCATTCGTCTCGGCCTTGTGCTTGGAGACGCGCGCGCTGGTGAACGTCGCGCCGTCGTCGGACGAGAGCGCGACGAACTGAGCAATGGTGTCGTTCACATTCGGCAAGGAGACGAGGTGCACGACCTTCGTGTAGGCGATGCCGATGCGTCCGTCCGTTGCGTCCGTGGCGATCGCGATCACGTCGCCGGGAATGGCGCTGTCGACCTTCGCGGGCGGATACCAGGCGCCGGTGCAGTCGTTCCAGCGAACGACATACAACGTGGACGTCTGGCTCGGAGGGTGATCGAGATAGGCGAAGATGGGGCGCCCCTTCTTGTCGAGCGTGAGCGCTGCGCCTTGACCGAGCTCGCTCCCGTCGGCCCGGGGGGCGATGATCTGACCGAGACCGGTGGGCGGAAGCTTTCCACACGTCGCGCTGTCCGGCGGCGGCGATGAGTCCGCGGGAGGGAGCGGCCCGGCGTCGGGTCCGGGCGGCAACGGTCCCGCCTCCGGCGTGTTGCTCGTCCCGCCTCCCTTGTCGGAGCAGCCGAGCCACCAGGGGGCAGCGATGGTCGCGGCAACCGCGCAGCCGAAGAAGAAGCGATGGGAATTAAGGCGATTCATGGCGGACCTCCATAAGGCGAACGTGAAGCTTTCGCCTTCCCACCAAGCATCCAGCGGCACGGGTTACGGATCGGTTACCGAGAGTCCTTGAACACGCACGCGTTTGCCGCCTAAATGGATGACGTGCGACATCCGAAGGACGTTGCTTCGGTGACCATGCCAGACTCTTCATCCCGCACCACAGCTCGTGCGGCGTCCTACAAGACCGTGATCCCGCGCACGCGCGATCATGTTCGACGCGCAGCTCTTCTCGCCGAGATCGGCGAAAGCCATCGTCGCCGGCCGATCACGTGGGTGGTCGGATTGCCCGGCGCCGGCAAGACGTCGGTGGTCGCGCGCTTCGTGGAAGAGCTCGACTGCAGCGCCCTCTGGTATCGACTCGACGAGCGCGACGGCGATGGCGCCAGCCTGCTCGATGCACTGAACGACAAGGGCCAGCTTCCGGTGTGGTCGCCGGAGAACCAGGTCGAGGTCGGGGACTTCGCGCGCCGCTTCTTCGGTGAAATGGCGCAGGAGCAAGTCACGGTCGTCTTCGACGACTGCCATCGCGTCGCCGACGACGCAGCCGCGCTCACGATGCTCGAGGCGATCGCCGAGGTGTGTGGCGCCAATCTGCGCATCATCGCCGTGAGCCGCCGCCGGCCGCCGCCTTCGTTGGCGCGCGGCGAGGTCGGGGGCTGGCTCGGTGTGATCGACGATCTGCGCCTCTCGACGGAAGAGACGCGCGCCATCGCGGAAGCGGTGGGCGGTCGAGCCGTGAGCGGCGACGAGCTGGAGACCGCAGACGGCTGGCTCGCCCACGTGCTCGCGCTGGCGCATGGCCGGAAGCGAACCCTCGACGGAAAGCAGATCGGCGATTTCCTCGCCGCGGAGCTGCTCGCATCGTTGCCTGACGCACGGCGCGCGGGCCTACGGCGGCTCGCGGAGCTGCCGGAGATCCCGCAAGCAACAGGCTCCGCGTGGCTTCCACCGGAGACCGCGCGGCTACTCACCACGCTCGCGGCGCAGCGCTATTTCGTGGATCTCGGCACGCACTTTCGTCTCCACGACCTCCTGCGCGATGCGCTGCTGCGCATCAACATCGCCGAGGATCCGCCGGAGGTCTTGCTCGAGGTGCGTCGTGATCTCGCGACGTGGATTGCCGACGGCATGCCCGAGGCGGCGATGCAGCTCCGCTCGGTGTCACGCGACACGACCGGTGCGCTAGCGCTGCTCGACAAGCATGGCAGTGAGTGGCTGGCGCATGGCCGGCACCGCGCGGTCAACGATTGGCTCGTCGCCCTCCCGGAGAGCACCGAGCTCCGCGAGCGGGCCGCGCTCGCATTCTGGCGCGCGCAGTCTCTCGTGCCGCTCGAACCCGAAGCGTCGCGGCCGATGTTCGCAGAAGCACGTCGTCTCGGCGTGCTCCTGCGCGATGCTCGTCTTGCTTACACGGCGTGGTGCGGCGAGGTCTCCAGCTACGTCATCCAGTGGGGCGCGGTGCAGGGTCTTGCGGACCTCGTCGACGTCCTCGAGCAACTCCACGAGGAGCTCGGGCCCGAGCCCGACGACCTGCTCCTTCGAACGAGCGCCGACGCGCTGACGGCGCTCATGTACGGTCGCGCAGAAGACCCGCGGATCGGCCGCTTCGCCGAGGCCACGGCGCGCGCCGTGATGCACGCGCCCGATGCCGGCGCGCGCATCAGCGCGGCCGCGCAGCTCTTGATCTACAAGCTCTGGTGGGCCGGCGATTTCCCGGGCGGCCGCGCCATCTACGACGCGTTCGACGCCGAGGTGGACGCCGGCGAGCACCTGGCAGCGCTCCCGCGGCTCTTGTGGTGGTCGTGCGCATCGATCGTCGACTGGCAATGCGGCACCGCCGCGCGTTGCTACGCGAAGGTCGAGCGCGGGCTCGCGCTCGCGTCGTCTTCGGGTGTGCATGTCCGAGACTTCTTTCTCCTCACGCAGGGCATCTTCTGCGCCCTCAGCCAGGAGGACTGGCCGCGCGCCGAGGCCTACCTCGCGCAGCTCGCGCGGACCGAGCGCCGTCACAAGCGACTGGACGCGATGGTGCATCACTTCTTCCGCAGCTGGTACAGCCTCTGTCGCGGCGATGCGCGCACGGCGCTCGCGCACGCCGAGACGGCATGGCCGATCGCCGAGGCGATTGGCTCGATGTTCCACAAGGTCATCGTGCTCTCTGCGCTCGCTCCCGCGCGTCTCCATGCCGGCGATGTCGAAGGCGCGGACGCTGCGTATCGCGAGCAGATCGTGCTCGCGAAGGCCGCGCAGAATCCCACGTTCAGCTTCATCGCCTTCTGCGCCGGCGCCGAGATCGCGATCGCGCGCGGAGACGAAGCCCGCACGAAGAAGCAAGTCGAGCGCATGCTCATGGTGAAGGAGCTCGGCGACTTTCACTCTTGCTGCGGCTGGCGCACGTCGATGATGCGCGACGTCCTGTCGTTCGCCCTCGCGAACGACATCCATCCGGCGATTGCGCGCAAGTGGATCCGCGAGAAGAGGATCTCTCCGCCGGCAGAGCCGCCGCCGGGCTGGCCGATGCCGGTGAGCATCGTCGTGAACGACGGCTTGCGGGTGGAGCTCCTCGGCCGCACGGAGCCACCGTCCGGCGTCAAGACTGCGCGAAAGCTCCGAGAGCTGGTCGCGGTGCTCGTGGTCGAGCGCGAAGGAGCCCTGCAGTCGGATCTTCTCGACTGGCTCTGGCCGGACGCCGACGGCGACAAGGCCGCGGCGTCATTGAAGGCGGCGACGCACCGGTTGCGGCAATGGCTCGGCGCGGACGCGGTTCGTGTTCAAGACGGCCGCACGAGGCTCAGCCCCGACGTGGTCGAGTGCGATTTGTGGCGCGACGACGCGCTCGATCCGGACCGGATTCTGCACGGCTTCGACCTGCCGCCACTGAATGCGCTGCGGGCCGAGCTCCGCCGGCGGTCGCCGTAACCTCAGCTCGATCGCACGCCAAGCGTCACCACACGAAGGTGCCGCCGACCTCGACGGTGGGCAGGACATAGAACTGCTCAGCGCGGTACGTGAACGACTCGGTCGGTACGCGCAAGCTGCCGAGCAGGTACACGCTGAGGTCGTCCGTCGCCTGCGTCCGAGCGCCGAGGCGGAAGATCATCGCGTCGAACCGGTACGTGCCGGTCGCGTGCTTCGTGCCGTCGACGATGCGGAGCTCGAAGAGGTCGAAGTCCGTGCGCACGGCGGCGATGAAATCCGTCGACGGCGTCACGGGCCTCGAGGCGATGACCTCGCCGGAGAGGTAGATGGTCGACGTCAGGTTCGTCTGGTCGCTCTTCACCGCAAACAAGCTGTAGTTTGCACCCAAACGAGCGGCCAGCGTCCACGGCCCGAGGTCGGCGAAGGCCCAGCGCACGGCGAGCTGCGGATAGTGGAAGAGGCCCGAGACCGTCTCGTAACGGAACGCGAGGTCGACGCGGCGTGAGATTCCGTAGCCGAGCTCGAGCAGGAAGAGGGGCAGGATCGCGGTGTATCCGCCGCCCAGCGTCATGCCGTACGTGTTGGCGCCCAGCGGTGCGGCCGTCACGAGCGAAGGGGCGGGGAAACGCGCCGGTGCCGGCGCGATCTCCGCGGGCGGATCGGTCACGTCGACCATGCGTGACCGATGGTGAACGTCGGCAGGAAGCCGTACGGAACGGTCTGTTCCTTGACGAGAAAGAGCATGTCGAGCCGCAAGAAGAACCGGCGCGACGCGGTGATCTCCCACTCGCCGATCATCGACGCGGTCACCGACTGCCAGTGCGCGTCCCACCGGAATTTGCGGTCGTCGTAGTTGGTGTATCGCGGCCCGGCGAGCGCGTAGGTGGGACCCAGCGCCCACGTGATGTGCGCCTGGTGCGGCCGGGTCCATGTCACGAGCATGTCTTGACCGACGTCCCAGTCGTTGCCGAGCGACAAGAAGCTCGGGTCGATGCCGAGCGTGGTCTCCGCAGTCGTGCCGCCGAGGAATCCGATGCC
>JAYTZB010000121.1:0-3711 GCA_043742085.1 Polyangiaceae bacterium | reverse complement strand
TTCGGGAGGTGTGGGACGAACAGGCCGTCCTCCCGCGTCAGCTTGCGCAGCGCATTCAGCGTGTCGCGTTTCTTCGTCTTGTCCTCCTCGAGGATCTTCGCCTCGTTGGGGATGACATGGGCGTCCACGAAGGCGCGGACACGAACGCGGAGGGCCGCGAGCTCGGGAGGCAGGTCGAAGCTGATCACGCGGGCAGGATAGCGAAACGCAGGCGCGCGCGTGATAGCTTCCGCGCTCGATGGCGCTCACCGCACCGACGAGTACCCGAGAGCCCCGCGACGCCCACAAGCTCGACGAAGCGGCGCTCCTGCGCTGGCTCGTCGCCAACGTCGATGCCTGTCGCGGCGCCACCCGAGCGACGGTGCGTCAATTCAAGGGCGGCCAGTCGAACCCGACGTACTGGATCGGCGTCGAGGGCGTCGCAGAGCTCGAGCTCGTCGTGCGCAAGAAGCCGCCGGGCGATCTCCTCCCCTCCGCGCACGCCGTGGAGCGCGAGTACCGCATCATGAAGGCGCTCGACGGCACCGGCGTTCCGGTCCCCAAGACGCTCGGCCTGTGCGACGACGCCAGCGTGATCGGCACACCGTTCTTCGTGATGAAGCACGTCGACGGCCGCATCTTCTGGGACCCCACGCTGCCCGAGCTCGCCCGCAACGACGAGCGCGCCGACGTCTATCGCGATTACGTCCGCGTGCTCGCCGACCTCCACCAGGTGGACTACGCGAAGGTCGGCCTCGGCGATTACGGAAAGGTGGGCGGCTACGTCGCACGCCAGGTCGATCGCTGGTCGAAGCAGTACGAGGCCTCACGCACGAGCGCGATCCCCGCGATGGAGGCGCTCCTCGCCTTCGTCCGCAGCAAGACGCCCGCGAGCGACGAGACGACGCTCATCCACGGCGACTACCGGATCGACAACATCATGTACTCCGACGGCTCGCCCCCCAAGGCCATCGCCGTGATCGACTGGGAGCTCTCCACGCTCGGTCACCCCGTCAGCGACCTCGCCTACGCGTGCATGGGCTATCACCTCAACTTGCCTGGACGTGGCGGCCTCGCCGGCGTCGACGTCGCGGCGCTCGGGATCCCGAACGAGGCCGAGATGGTCGATTCTTACTGCAGGCAGACCGGACGAGCCGCGATCGCCGATTGGCCGTACTTCATGGCGTTCGGCATCTTCCGCCTCGCCGCCATCGCGCAGGGCGTCTTCAAGCGCAGCCTCCAGGGCAACGCGAGCTCCGACAACGCGAGCAGCTACGGCGCCGCCGTCACGATGCTCGCCGAGCTAGGCTGCTCCATCGCGGGCATCGAAACCACGAGCACATCATGAGCGACGACTTCCACGCATTCCGAGACGTCCCCAAGACCGGCGTCATCTACGTCACGAGCGAGGCGTCGAAGCTCGGCTTCTCATCGGCCGATCCCGACTGGTGCAACCTCGGTCAAGGCCAGCCCGAGACCGGTGACCTGCCCGGCGCGCCCGCGCGCATCCACGACATCACCATCGCCGCCGATGATCAGGAGTACGCGCCCGTCGCCGGGCTCCTCGAGCTGCGCGAGGCAGTGGCGACACTCTATAACCGTCTCTACCGCAAGGGCCTCGGGTCGCAGTACACGGCGGAGAACGTCTGCATCTCCGGCGGAGGACGCGCCGCGCTCACCCGCGCCGCCGCCAGCCTCGGCAGCATCAACCTCGGCCACTTCCTTCCCGACTACACCGCCTACGAGGAGCTCCTCGACATCTTCAAGGCGTTCACGAGCATCCCCATCTTGCTCGAGGGCGACAAGGGCTACAGCTTCAGCGCCGAGGACCTCAAGCGCGAGGTCACGGGGCGCGGCCTCTCGGCGCTGCTCCTGTCGAACCCGTGCAACCCCACCGGCAAGCTGATCGCCGGCGAGGAGCTCGACAAGTGGGTGCATGTTGCACGTGATCTGGACTGCACGCTGCTCCTCGACGAATTCTACTCACACTACATCTATCGCGGTCGTCCCGGACAGCTGCCCGTCGAGAGCGCTGCGCGCTACGTGAAGGACGTCGACAAGGATCCCGTCGTGATCTTCGACGGCTTCACCAAGAACTGGCGCTATCCTGGCTGGCGCATCACGTGGGCGCTCGCGCCGAAGAGCATCGTCGAGCGCTTCGCCAGCGCCGGATCGTTCCTCGACGGCGGCGGCTCCAAGCCGCTCCAGCGCGCTGCCATTCCGCTGTTCGAGGAGGACTACGTCGTCAAGGAGACGATGGCGATCCAGAACGCCTTCCGCGAGAAGCGCGACCGCATGCTGTCGCGCCTCGAGCGCATCGGCGTGCGCTTCGATCGCGTCCCCGACGGCACCTTCTACGCGTGGGGCAACGTAGCGAGCCTCCCCGCCCCACTCAACGACGGAATGGGGCTCTTCCGCGCCGCGCTGACGAAGAAGGTGATCACGGTGCCCGGCGAGTTCTTCGACGTGAACCCGGGCAAGCGCCGCCATGGTCGAGCCTCGCGCTTCCGCGACTACGTGCGCTTCTCGTTCGGTCCTTCGATGGAGAACATCGAGCGCGCGCTGACGCGCCTCGAAGGGCTCGTCGCCGCACCTCCTCCGTCGCGCGCGTGAGCTCGAGCGTTCGCGAGGCGGCACCACCGGTCGGCATGGCGTTCGCAAACGCCACGGCATGGACCATCGCTGGGACGAGATGCTTCAGGCCGAGCACAGGCGCCGCGTCGAACAGAGCCGCTACGACAACGGCCCGATCGCGCGCGACCCCGACGTCGAGCGCCGCGATCAGCTCGAGTACGCACGCCGCCGCGTGAACAAGAGCCCTTGGGAGATCGGGGCCGCGCACTGGGATCAGCGCGACCTCTACACGCGCAACAACCACATCGACGACTCCGGTTACGGCCGCGGGCCGAGCGCGCACCCCGCCGAGGGGAGCTACGCGTACCATCGCGACGACGCGCCGCCGAAGAGCCAGCGCTTTGGCGCGGGCAGTCCGAGCATCTACGAACGCGAAGCCTGGCCCTGGCTCAACTACGAGCGCGTGCAGCCAGTAGCAGGCGGCGGGTGGCGTCGCGCGGACGACAGCATCCAGGAGGACGTGTGCGAGGCGCTCGCGTACCACGACCACCTCGACGCACGGGAGATCGAGGTCGAGGTGAAGGACGCCGAGGTCACGCTGAAGGGCACGGTGAAGGACCGCGCGTCCAAACGTCTCGCCGAGCTGCTCGCGGAGCACGTACGTGGCGTGCTCGACGTCCACAATCGCCTGACCGTACGCAAGGACGACGACGAGCTGGCGTTCACCGCGCCGATACCGGCGTTCTGAGCTACTTCAGCTTCGTTTCGCACAGGGCGACGCACATGCGATCGCCCTGTTTCTCACAGATGGTCTTGAGCATCCGGATCTCCTCACGGGAGGCCTTCCCGTCGAGGACCTTCGGCTCGAGCGCCTTCCGCGCGGGCTCGTATTGCATCTTGAGGACGAGATCACGCGCGCGCGCGAGCTCGGAGTCCGGCTCGCTGTGCACCTGACCGACCGCGGCGCTCGCGACCGAG
Source organism: Polyangiaceae bacterium (assembly GCA_043742085.1). Taxonomy (GTDB): domain Bacteria; phylum Myxococcota_A; class Polyangia; order Polyangiales; family Polyangiaceae; genus Labilithrix. The sequence goes on along the minus strand of JAYTZB010000121.1, from coordinate 180 downwards.
CCGGAAGGCGCCGTGGACGGCGCACCCCCGTCGTACTTGATCTTGCGTCCCAGCTTCTGACCGCAGGCGTCGAGGCACGCCGTGTCGCCTTGCTGCTGGCAGACCTTCACGAGCAGCTCGGTCTCGTCTTTCGTCGCGTCCGCGCCGAGCGCCTTCCGCTCGAGCACGAGCCTCGCCATC
>JAYTZB010000120.1:0-3580 GCA_043742085.1 Polyangiaceae bacterium | reverse complement strand
GCGCCGGATGCGCACGCTTTCGTGGTCAAGAAGACCTCCAAGGGAGAGCTCGTCCACTGGGAACAGCGGAGCGTGGACTACACCTTCGACCCCTCCGTCGACCAGAACGTCCAGGACGCGGTCACCGCGACCACCCGCGCGATGTCGAGCTGGAGCGGCACCGTCGGCGCGCCCGAGCTGCAAGGCCACGCGGCCAGCACCGTCGTGGACGCCCCGACCAAGCCCGGCTTCGACCAGAAGAACGGCGTCTTCTTCATGCCCGACGGGTACACGCCCGCCGGCCGCGCGCTCGCCATCACCGTCCTCACGTACGACAACGCCTCGGGCCGCATCCTCGACGCGGACATCATCGTGAACGGCGCGTACAAGTTCGCCGTGCTCCAGACGGCGGCGGACGTCGTCAACCAGCAGCGCATCGCAACCGGCGCGCATCCCTCGAACACCGACGGCATCACGCACGTCGACGAGCCGTCGACGTCGACGGACACGGTCTACGATCTGCATCACGTCGTCGCCCACGAGCTCGGTCACTCGCTCGGCATGAACGACGAGATGGAGCGCAAGGATGCGCTCATGTACCGCTACTCGTCGCCGAACGACACGTCGCTCCGCGCGCCCGCCACGGACGACATCGAAGGCCTCGCCGAGCTCTACTCGACGAAGCTCCAGACGTCGGGCGGTTGTGGCAACGCCACCGTCGCGCCGAAGAAGCCGTCGTTTGCCGCCTCGCACTTCGCGATGGTCGCGACGCTCGGCTTCCTCTTCTTCCTCATCCTGCGCGGCCGCAGCGATCGCCGCGCGCGCTTCGCGTTCGTGGTCGCCGCCGCCGTCGCCGCCTACGCCATGCTCCCGAGCATCGCGAAGGACGGAGGCAACGTCGCGAAGGCGAGCCAGCTCGCCCCGGGTCAGGCCCGCGCGAAGGTGCTGACCACGTCGACCTCGATGGAAGACGGCCTGATCAAGACCACGTACAAGCTCGCGACCACCATCTGCCGCACCACCACGTGCCCGAAGCTCGGCACCGGCGTCGCCTGGGGCGGCACCGCGGGGAGCATCACGCAGGAAGTCGGCGGCCAGTACGCGCCCGTCAGCGGCGACGACGTCGACGTCTCCTTCACGAAGCTCCCGAGCGACCTCGCGGTACTCTCGCAGCCCCTCGGCGCAACCGCTTCCGAGTCGGCGTCGGTCCGCGTCGTCACCCCCGCGAACTGATCGCCGCCTTGAGCGCCGCCGTCGACGGGCGCCACGAACCACGTCCGGGCAGCGCGCGCTTCAGCACCAGCGTCGTGTTCTGATCCAGCGACACACGCGCGCCGGCCTCGTACTCCGCTTCGTGGCGCATCGAATCGAAGCGGGTGTCGATCCGCAGCGACCAGCGCGTGCCCCACTCGAGCGGCGGCAACAGGAAGTCGACGGCCATGCGCGATCCATTGATCAGCAGCAGGAACGAATCGTCGATGACCGGCTCGCCCGCCTGGTCGCGCCAGTCGAGCGCGTCGCCAGCGAGGAGCAGGCCGATGGCGTTGTTGTCGGGCTTCTGCCAGTCGATCAGCGTCATCTCGCGGCCCTCGCGATGGAACCACGCGATGTCCTTGAGCTCGCTGTCGCCCACGCGCTGCCCCTTGAAGAAGCCAGGGCGCCGGAACACGGGATGGCGACGCCGGAACGCGAAGACGTCGGAGGTGAAGTCGAGCAGTGCCTTGCGCTCTTCGTCGAGCTCCCAGTCGAGCCACGAGAGCGCGTTGTCCTGCACGAACGCGTTGTTGTTGCCGCGCTGGGTCTTCCCCATCTCGTCGCCGGCGGTCACCATCGGCACGCCCTGCGAGAGCGCGAGCATCACGATCATGTTGCGCTGCTGGCGTAGCCGAAGCGCGCGGATGGCGGGGTCGTCGGTCTCGCCCTCGGCGCCGCTGTTCCACGCGGCGTTGTAGTCACTGCCGTCGCGGTTCTCCTCGCCGTTCGCCTCGTTGCGCTTCTTCTCGTACGAGACGAGATCGCGCAGCGTGAAGCCGTCATGCGCGGTCACGAAGTTGATGCTTGCGTGCGGATGGCGGCCGTCGTCCTCGTAGAGATCGCTCGACCCGGTCAGGCGATAGCCGAGGTCGGCGATGGTCCACGTGGCGCCCGTCCAGAAAGCACGGACCGTGTCGCGGTAGCGCCCGTTCCACTCGGTCCACAGCACCGGGAAGTTTCCGACCTGGTAGCCGCCGTCGCCGAGGTCCCACGGCTCGGCGATGAGCTTCACGTTCGACAGGATCGGGTCCTGGTGGATGATGTCGAAGAACGCGCTCATCTTGTCGACGGCGCCGGACTCACGCGCGAGCGTCGACGCGAGATCGAAACGGAAGCCGTCGACGTGCATCTCCGTGACCCAGTAACGCAGGCTGTCCATCACGAGCTTCAGTGTCTGCGCGTGCAGCATGTTGAGGCTGTTTCCGCAGCCGGTGAAGTCGTCGTAGAGCGCGCGATTGTCGACGCGCAGGCGGTAGTACGTGGAGTTGTCGAGGCCGCGCAGACTGACGGTCGGGCCGAAGTGGTCGCCCTCGCCGGTGTGGTTGTAGACGACGTCCAGCACCACCTCGATGCCGGCGCGATGCAGCGCCTTCACCATGGTCTTGAACTCGTTGATCTGCGCGCCGGGCCTGGAGGCGAAGCGCTGGCTCGGCGCGAGGAAGGCGAGCGTCGCGTATCCCCAGTAGTTCGTCATACCGCGCGCCGCGACGCTCCACTCATCCATGTGCTCGTGGATGGGGAGGAGCTCGAGCGACGTGATGCCGAGTCGCTTCAGGTGCTCGATGAACGCCGGATGGGCGAGGCCGAGATACGTCCCGCGAATGGCCTCGGGCACGTCGGGGTGAGCCATCGTCACGCCCTTCACATGCGCTTCGTAGAGGACCGTGTCGGCCCACGGTACCCGCGGATGGCGGTCACCTTCCCAGTCGAAGCGCAGATCGCTGACGATCGCCTTCGGCACGCCACGCGCGCTGTCGCGGAGATCGGCGGTCCGGTCGTCGGGAGGCTCGCGCGTGCCAGCGAGGCCCCGCGTCGGAGCGCCGACGTAGCCGAAGACGGGCTCCGCGTAGTCGACCCTGCCCTCGACGGCATGCGCGTACGGATCGACGAGCAGCTTGTTCGCGTTGAAGCGTAACCCGGTATCGGGCGCGTAGAGGCCGTGCGCGCGAAAGCCGTAACGCTGGCCCGGACGAAGCCCGGTCACATAGCCGTGCCAGACGTGCGCGCTACGTTCGCGGAGGGGAATGCGTGTCTCGGCTCCCCCTTCGTCGAAGAGGCAGACGTCCATGCCCGTGGCGTTCTCGGAGAAGACCGCGAAGTTCACGCCATCGCCGTCGAACGTCGCGCCGAGCGGCGCATGCCGGCCCGGCCTCGCAGTGAGCGCCATCGGGCGGCGTTATAACAGAGCCGCGCTCCCGACGACTCAGAGACGGCCGGACGCCTCGACCAGGCTGCGAATCGCTGCGAAGCGCGCGACGAGCGTCGGATCCTCCGCGAGGTCCTCGATGGGACGTGGCAAGCGCCAGGTCCAGTTCTTGTCGTTGACGGTACCCGGCGTATTGATGCG
>JAYTZB010000119.1:0-3518 GCA_043742085.1 Polyangiaceae bacterium | reverse complement strand
TTACGCTGCTGGGAACAAGGAGAGTGAATGATGCGAGTGTCGAAGGCTCTGGGATCGTGGTTCGTTCGTGGCGTCGCGATGGCTGCTGCGCTCGTCGCTCTTTCCACGGCGACTGACGCGCGCGCCGAAGAGGAGTTCTCGGCCAAGGCCGGCAAGGGCACGATCGAGGTCAAGGGCAACGGTCACTGGCACATCAACAAGGAAGCCCCCTGGAAGGCCACGGTCGGCGGCACCACGCTCGGCAAGGACAAGTGGGAGCTGAGCGAGGGCGTGGCGAAGGTCAGCGGAGTTCCCGCCGGCGAGGCGAAGGTCAAGGTCTACGTGTGCAACGGCGACCAGTGCAAGAACGCGGAAGTGACCGTCAACGTCAAGTGAGCTCGAGTCCGTAGCGTGGTGAGGAAGCCGACCGCGCGTGTGCCGGTCGACTCGGGACACCGACGCGAGCACGAGGTGGGGCGATCACGCTCCGCCTCGTTTGCTTTTTGTCCTACGCTTTCGTGATGGCAGAGAAGCCGAGCGCCGGCGGAAGCACGATCTCGCAGATCAGCGAGGTCGCCGAGAGCGTCGAGAAGCGGTTCCTCAAGGGACGCCGCGTCCTCGCGTTCTCGGAGTACCTCGACCTGTTCGCGAGCGACCCGGTGCGCTTCGCGCGCGACGCGAGCCGCTACGTCCGCGACTGCTTCGATCACTACGGCACCACCGTCGTCGAGCAGCCCTGGGGCAAGTTCACGCGCTGGAATGTCTTCGACCTGCCATGGGATCCGCTGCAGGCGCCGCATGCGCTGATCGGCCAGGAGCAGGTGCAGGAGGAGATCTACCGGTCCGTCTCCAACTTCGTCCGCGAGGGCCGGCCCAACCGGCTGGTGCTGCTTCACGGACCGAACGGCTCGGCGAAGAGCACCATCGTCGCGTGCATCATGCGCGGCCTCGAGCACTACTCCACGCTCGACGAGGGCGCGCTCTATCGCTTCAACTGGGTGTTCCCGTCGGGCAAGACGATGCGCGGCGGGCTCGGCTTCGGGCAGAAGGATCAGGGCTCCCAGGCCGGCACCTACGCGCACCTCGCCGACGATCAGATCGACGCGAAGCTCCTCGTGGAGGTCCGCGACCATCCTCTCTTCCTGATCCCGGTCGACGAGCGCCAGAAGCTCCTCGAGCGCCTCATGAAGGAGAAGGAGAAGGACGGCGAGGCCAAGGCCGAATACTTCTCGGACTGGATCCTGCGCGGTGAGCTCTCGCACAAGAGCCAGCAGGTCTTCGAGGCGCTCCTCTCCAGCTACAACGGCTCGTACACGGAGGTGCTGAAGCACGTCCAGGTGGAGCGCTACTTCATCTCGCAGCGCTATCGCGTGGGCGCCGTGACCATCGGCCCGCAGATGAGCGTCGACGCGGCGGAGCGCCAGATCACGATGGATCGCTCGCTCGCGTCGCTGCCCGCGTCCCTCCAGGCGATCACGCTCTACGAGGCGAAGGGCGAGCTCATCGACGCCGCCGGCGGCGTCCTCGAGTTCAGCGATCTCCTCAAGCGTCCACTCGACGCGTTCAAGTATCTCCAACTCTCGGTGGAGACGGGTGAGGTGTCGCTCACCGCGCAGAACGTGCAGCTCAATTGCGTCATGACCGGCAGCGCCAACGAGCTCCACCTCGACGCGTTCCGCGAGCACCCCGAGTTCGCGAGCTTCCGCGGGCGCATGGAGCTCATTCGCACGCCGTATCTCCGCAGCTATCTCCACGAGCAGCGCATCTACGACACGCACGTCGTGCCGCACATTCGCCGTCACGTCGCGCCGCACTCGACGACCATGGCCGCGCAGTTCGCCGTCCTCACGCGGATGCGGAAGCCCAACACCGACAAGTACCCGCGCTCTCTCTCGAACGCGCTCTCCGGCCTCACCGCGATCGAGAAGATGGACCTCTACGCGACCGGTCGATCGCCCGAGCGTCTCGAGACGGACGCGCAGAAGGTCCTGCGCGCGGGCGTGCGCGAGGTCTTCGAGGAGAGCGACTCGTATCCGATCTACGAGGGGCGCATCGGCGCGAGCCCGCGCGAGATGCGCGTCGTGATGCTCGATGCCGCGCAGTCGTCGATCTACAAGTGCCTGTCGCCGCTCGCCGTGCTCGACGAGATCGAGCAGCTCTGCCAGCGCAAGGCGGAGTTCGAGTGGCTGCAGCAGGACACGCAAGCCGGCGGGTACCACGACGTGAAGCTGTTCCGGGAGACGCTCTTCTCGCGACTGCTCGGCATGTGGGAGCAGGAGCTCTATGCGTCGAGCGGCCTCGTCCCCGACGCGCAGTACGACGAGCTCTTCGAGCGTTACGTGCAGCACGTGAGCGTGTGGACCAAGAAGGAACGCATCCGCAACAAGCACACCGGCGACTACGAGGAGCCCGACGAGCAGATGATGCGCGAGGTCGAGCGCCTCCTCGACGTGAAGGGCGACGCCAGCGAAGCGCGCAAGCAGATGATCAGCGGGATCGCGGCGTGGGCCATCGATCATCCGGGGCAGAAGGTGGAAGGCAAGAACGTCTTCCCGAACTTCTTGCGCCGGCTGCGCGACGCCATCTTCAGCGACAAGCGCGTCGACATCGCCAAGCAGGCGCGTGACATCGTCGTGCTCGTACGCGAAGAGGGCGCGGGGCTCGACGAACGGCGTCGCAAGGAGGTGCGCGAGGTCATCGCGCAGCTCGCGTCGCGCTTCGCGTACTGCGACAACTGCTCGGCGGACATGGCGAGCATGCTGGTGCGGAAGCGCTACAGCGACCTCATCGTCAACTAGCGCCTCAGCCTCCCGCGTCCGTTGCCCCAGACAGCGCTCTCGTCCGAGGTCAGGCGGCTCGCGCTGCCGGCGATCCTTCATTCGCTGCTGCAGACGCTCGTCTTCGTCGTCGATCGGATCATGCTCGGGCGACACGGGGAGGCGTCGCTGGCGGCGATGCAGCTCGGCGGCGCGATCGAGTGGTCGATCTGGAGCGTGTTCGCGGCGTTCGAGGTCGGGACCATCGCGCGCGTCGGTCGCCACGTGGGCGCGAGGGATCCCGAGGCGGCGCGGCGTGCTGCGCTGCTCTCGCTGGGGATGGCCGCGGGCATCGGGACCGCGCTCGCCGTGGCTTCGCCGTGGTTGCTCGATCTCCTGCCGCTCGTGTTCACGAAGGTGTCGCCGGCGGCGCTCGTGGAGGCGCGCGCGTATCTCGGCGTCACCATCGCTGCGTCGCCGATGGTGTTCGTCGCGACCATCACCGTGGCGACGTTGCAGGCCGGCGGCGACACGCGGACGCCGCTCGCGATCGGGATCGCCGCGAACATCGTGCACGTCGGGCTGAACTACGTGCTCATCCCGAAGCTCGGTGCGCGCGGCGCGGGGATCAGCACCGCGATCACGTTCGCGCTCGAGGCGGGCCTCGCGACGGCGGCGCTGCTTGGCGTGACGCGGACGGTCTCGCTGAGGGCGAGGGCGGGATCGGCTGCGGCTGCGGCTGCGGCTGCGGCTGCGGGGGAGAGCGCGATGCGAGGGGAGGCG
>JAYTZB010000118.1:0-4762 GCA_043742085.1 Polyangiaceae bacterium | reverse complement strand
CGCCGACGACCGCGACACACAAGGATGTGCCCCAACTCCCGTCGCGCCGCATGGGCGGGAAGGGTACGTCAACCTGTCGTCTCGTTGTGATAGATGACTCGCGATGCAGGTGTACGGCACATTCTCCCATCCCGCGCTCGGCGCGGTGAACGCTCCGGCCGGCATCACGGGCGAGGGCACGTTGCGCCTCGTGCCGAATGGTCTCGAGGTCGTTGCCCGCAAGAGCTCGTCGACGGCGATGAGCTTGTTTGGCATGCTCGGAGCCGTCGTCGGACTCGCGCTGGCCATCACCGTGGGTATGGTCGCGAAGCGTTTCGGCGTGAATACGAGCTATCTGGGCGGCTTCCTCTTCTTCGGCTTTGCGTTCGGAGGCGCCGCATTCGGGAAGCTCGTCATCAAGCCAAAGCCGATCGCTGCCACGATTGGCTTTCAGGACATCACCAAGATTCAGCTGTTCGGCGGGCAGTTGTCCTTCTTGTCGTGGCGAGAGCCGAAGGGAATGATCTATTTCGCGTCCCCTGACATCGCGGGCGTTGCTGCGCTCGTCACCTCGATCGCCCAGGCGAATCCGCGATCCGTGCAGTGACTCCGTCAGCGCTCGTCAGGGCTAGACCTCGGGCCCGTGGCCGACGCTGGCGAGGAACGCGAGAAGCTCAGGGTACGGGCTCGCCACGCTCGCGGCGTGCTCGCGGACGAACGCGCCCATGTCGAGCATCTGCTCGCTGTGCTGTTGCTCCTTGTTGTCGTTCTCGACGAAGTACAGCTTGCCGTCGCGAAATTGGTAGTACGTCTGCGACCACTGGTCGGCGCGTAAGACCCACTCCTTGGACGTCGGCGAGAAGCTCCCGCTCTCCTGGTTCAGGAAGGGCTGACGGTCTTCTTCGCTCACCTGGCAAGGCTAGCGAATCTCTCGATTCAGGGTGATGCTTCTCCGGGTGAGAGTCTTGCTCGGCGCCGGTCCCTGCACGCACCCGTTATGCGATGGACTCTGCCAGGTGATCGTCGACCACGGGCAAGGCACTGCATCGACGGCGGGGAGGCTCCGCGCGGAGGCCAAGCGAGGATGGGACGCGGGCGGTTGGTCTTGCGATCGATGCGGATCCAGCTTCGAGCTCTCGGCTGCAACCCTCGAGGCGTGGCTCCTAAGAGAGCTTGCGAGCCTCGGACTCTGCGAATGATCCGGCATCTCGCTCGTCATGGCGAGAGCTTCGCCAGATCTCTCTACGCCCACGACGCGAAGACTTATCGGCCTGGTCCGTCTAACGTGGATCTTCGCTTCGTTCTGGAGGAATCATGCGCCACGTTCGTCTCTCCGTCCCCGGCATCGTGGCCGCGGGCGCTCTCACGGTTCTAACGGCCACGGGAATCTCGAGGGCCACCCCGCCCGTCGCTGCGCAGCCACACCCGCGGGCGGTCATTCCGCCTGCGGTTCTCGCGGCCCGCCTTGGCCCTCCGAGCAAGGCCACGAATGCCGCGCGGCTCGCAGCGCTCGGGCTCACGACGACGGACCCGGCGCTGCAGACGAAGCTTGCCGCATTCGCGAGCAACACCATCAAGCCCATTGCGGTGAAGACCGTGTACCCGGGGCCGAACGGCGCGAGCTTCGGTTCATCGGTCGCCAACGTCAAGGTCGCCACACCCGCGACGGTGGCGGCGTTGAAAGCGCGGGTCCCGGAGGCGGTACCGCAGCAATCCCATCTGAACATGATCGCAGGTTGGCCCAAGCCCACGACCGATTTTCCGCTTCCGGAGGTAGCCGGCGTTCGCTTGAAGCAACTCGGTACCGCACCGACCGCGATCATCGAGACGAAGACGTGCGGAGCTTACGAGGTCCAGTCGACGCCCATTCCTCCGCCATCGACGTATAGCAACTACTGGGATCGCGTCGTCCCGCTCGATCCTTTGCAGCAGATATCGGGGTTGGATGTCGTCCGTCTCCAATCGTTCTTGGCGTTGGTCGACACTCCACAAGTCGGCAAATTGACGCTCTACGGGAACGGAAAATTCTCCGACACCATCAACATTCCACTGAACAATTTCCCCCAGTCCTACACGACGCCGGTCTTTTCCGAGACCGTCAGCGTCATGACCGACCGCAACGGCAACGCGGTCATGCATTGCTCGGCGCCATGGATGTGCGGAGCGTCGAGGGCTTACCTGAGCCCCAAATCACGTCTGTCGACGGAGGACCCTTGCTACGTCGACCCGTCGAACTGCAATCCGCCAGCCGTTCAAGGCGACGACACGATCGCGACGTTCATGTTCATGCTGAACGGCTTCAAGGTGACCGCCACGGTCGGCGGCGTCGACTCTTACAAGGACTTCGATACCGACCCCAACTATCGATATTGCTACCATACAGACAACGCCTGCAGCACCGACTTTGCCAATGATCCCTACGGTGGATGCGGCGACTGTTACGCGAGGACGGGCCCGCACCTCCCCAGCGACAGCAATCGTTCCGCGACCATCTTCCAGGCGCCCACGGATCGGACCGGTGAAATCAAAGTGCGTTGGTCACACGCCGTCGGCGAGAGCATTTCGTACAAAGTGCGTTTCGATTTCTACGGAAACACGAGCGCGGTCTATCGCGCGACGGCCTACCAAACGAAGCAGACAGCCTGCGCGGGAGAGCTCTGAGAGATGCGTCCGTCCTTCCTTGTCGGTGGCGTAGTGCTCACCGCGACGACGATGGCCCTCGCCGCTCCACCCGCGACCAAGGCCCCGCAGATCGCTCCGCCGCATCCGAAACCGGTCCTGGTCGGCAGCGCTGCTCCGCCGGAGACCGTCCTGTCGAAGCTACGGGCGCCGCGGCGTCCGCTTCCGACCGTCACGTACACCGGTCGCGACGCGACGCTGCCTCAAGCGCCCGCGCAGACTCCAGCCGCGCATCCGCAGGCGCCCGTGGGAGGCCTTCCAAACGGCAATCTCGCCACCCTCGCGTCGGTCGCGAGCCTCGTGATCACCGGCGACTTCTCGACGAGCGATACCGTGACGATGGCAGTCAATCTCGCGACTCCAGCATCGCCCAACGGCTCGTACTTCTTGCTCACACAGCAAGAATACAGCTGGAACGCGAACCTCCTGACGTTCTCGCAGGACCTGCCGCAGACCGGCCCCGCCGCGAATTGGAAGCCGGTCCTCGCGGACGCGTATGGCGATTACGCGCAGGTCATCAGCGTCGCACCGAACGCGCACCAGGTGCTGGTGCAGGTGCACCGCAACACGGCGTGGCTCAACACACCCCCGCATACGAACGACACGTTCTTCCCTCGGATCGAGTTCATGGACAACGTGGGCTGGCACAGCCAGGACGCCGGCCCAGCGCTACCGGGCTTGATCATCACGCCGCGCGCGCCTACTTCGGTGACGCTGACGCCTGCGCCGGCCGATCTGCAGGCGACAAATCTATGGACCGTCGTGCAAGAGAAGATTCACGTGACTGCGACGTATCCCGTGCCCGTGGCCGGCCGCGCCATGTGCTTTCAGTGGCCGTGGCTCACAGAGAACGTCCACGAAGCCTTCGTTGCCGCGGGCGCGGTGACGCCGAATCCGCTGTTCGAGACCCTGAACGATCCGGCGAATAAGGCTCTGTATCGCTACGACTCGGGGCCGCCCGGTTGGTGCGCGACAGTGGGCGCGGACAACACGGTCCAGTTCGATCTTCCCATTCGTCGTCGTCCTCAGAACGCAAACATCGATTCGACCGAGGACTTCACGGCTTGGGATCATTCGGTTCCGTCGTACATCGCCACCTTCCGGATGGCGTACCACGCGCGCAAGGTCACGAACGTCAACTGCGTTCACGCAACCATCCTGGGCAACTTGCCCGGTCCTGCGGCAACGTGCACGGCGACGCTCGAACAAGCCGCTCCGAGCACCGGCTACAAGGTCTACGGCCTTCTCTTGAATGGCCGCACCGTCCCGCCGTTCGTGTTCGCCTCCGGCGCGACCGTCGCCACCGTCTCGCTCCCGGATGCGGGACCGCTGTGCGGCCTCGTGTGGGACACGCGACTCGTCGCTCCGAAGGATCGCGAGGGGCGCAACGCGATGATGACCACCATTCCCCCCATCACGGACATCATGGTCGGGACGAGCCTGACCTGCCGCTGACCGATCACCCGCCAAGGGCGTGAGCAAATCGACATCCGGGCGGGAATAGCTGGTCACGTCTTGGCCTCTCCGGCCGATGTGGTCGTATGCGCATTCCACCAGAACTTCGGGCGATCCCACGCGTCCAAGCCTGGGTGTGGAATCGCGTTCGCAATGACGGCCTCCGGCTCCTCTTCCTCGGGGCGATGACGCTCGGCGCAGCCTTCATCATCGCGTCGAGCCTCGCGTATTTCGACTTCAGCGAGCTTCCGCCGTTCGCGATCGAGAAGCTGCCGGTGCGCTTCTCGACGCTCTGGCTCGCGTCCTTGCGGGTTCACGTCACGGCCGCGCTCGTCTCGCTCCCGCTGTGCATCCTGCTCATGACGCGGATGGTGCAGCGGTGCCGCGCGCTTCATCGGTGGCTTGGCCGCACTGCAGGCCTGATCATTCTCTTTGCGCTCGTTCCCACCGGAGCCGTTCTCGCCTTCGACGCCAAGGGCGGCGCGATCGTCACCGCAGGGTTCCTGCTCAGCGACGCGCTCGTGGCCTTCTTCATGGTGAAGGGCATCGCGGCCGCTCGCCGACGCGACCTCGTCACGCATCGCTGGGCGATGGGCCACGTCTTCGCGCAGATGAGCGTCGCGGTCACATCACGGGCGATGCTCATGGC
>JAYTZB010000117.1:0-4604 GCA_043742085.1 Polyangiaceae bacterium | reverse complement strand
TGGCTCGTCGCGCTCGCCGTCTTGCAGTCGAGCGTAGCGAGGACATCGCCCTTCCTGACGATGGCACCCGGCCGAACGAGCACCGTGTCGACATATGCGCTGACCAACTGCGGGCCGATGCTCGCCGAGATCCACGGATCGATGGTGCCGACGTATGTGCGCGACGCTCTGTAGGTCGTCCCGCGCGCCTCTACGACGCTCACTGGCCTCGCCTCGTCCGTCAGCGCGACCTTGTTGTTCTTCGACTCGGCGTGCATCACCATCAGCGCGCCTGCGCCGAGGAGCAGCACGACTGCAATGGCGATCCCGATCGGAATCCACGGGCGAGCGGGCGGCCGACCGGTCGTCACCTCGCGGTGCGCGGGGGGGCGCGGTACGTCTGCAAGATGCTTCGCGTCGATGTCGTGTCCGTCCATGTTGATCTCTACAGCCCTTCGGAGATGGCGCGGCCAAACTCGGCGCGCGCACGTGCGAGCTGGAACTGACCCAGCGCCACTTGAATTTCTGCATCGGTGCGAATCGCTTCGGCGTCCGCGAGCTCGACGCTCGTGCCGAGGCCTGCTCGAAAACGCGCATCGGCCTGCGCGTAGTTGGCGCGCGCGGCTTCGACGGCGCGCTGGAATCCGGGCAGCGCGGTTCGAGCGACGGTAACCGCCACGTAGCCCTGGCGAATGACGGCGATTTGCTGCGTCCGGACGACATCGATCTCTTGGCGATGGACATCCTGGAGCGAGCGAGACGCATCTTTGCGCGCGTTGATCACCCCGTCGAAGAGCGGCCAGGTGAAGACGATGCCGACGTCCCAGTTGGGGACGTTGGGGAGCCATCCGTTCGCGTCCGCCGACTGACCGTTGCCCGAGGGCTGCGCCCCGCCGGCGCGACCGGAGATCGTGCCGGTGAGTGCGACGTCGGGCCGTAGCTCCGCGCCGATCGCGCGAGTTCTCAGCTCCTCGGCGCGCAGGCGACCGAGCGCCTCGAGCATCCGTGGATCGCGGGCAGAAGCCTGCTGGATGGCTTTCTCGAGCGCGGGCAGATCCGGCGCGTCTTGCGGTACGCCGCCAGCATCGAGCGCAGCATCCGTCACGCCTACCGTAGATGCAAAGACGGCTCGCGCCGTCTCGAGCCCGCCGCGGGCACGGATACGGCCGATGTCGAAGCGTGTGAGATCGGCCTCGGCTCGAGTCGCCTCGATCGGGGACCTGAGTCCCGCATCCACGCCCGCTTTCGCGAGGTCTCGATGGACGCGCGAACGCTCGTAGGCGTCTTCCGACGCTTTGACGACGGCCTTCGAGGCCAACACGGCGAAGAAGGCCTCCTGGACGTCGAAGGTGACCTCGAGAAAGGCGCCACGCGCGCGCTGGCGCTCGACGTCGACTCGCGCGTCAGCAGCGGCCGCCTGAGCGGCGATGCGGCCGAAGTCGAAGAGCTCCTGATTGATACCGCCAGCCGCGATCGTGGACGCGTACGGTTGCCAGGTCCCGCTCGAGACCGAACGGGTGCCGCCGATTCGCGGAAGGTCCATGAAGCCGGGGGTCACGAAGGTGCCCGTGGTGTTGTTCGCCGTCGCGCCAAAGAGCTGCGCGGTGACGCCAACGACGGGCAGCCATTGTGCGCGTGGAATACCGGCGCTGCTCTGCTCTGCAGCGACGCGTGCGAGCGCAGCGCGTATTTCCGGTTGATGCGCCCGCGCAAACACGAGCGCCTCTTCGAGGGACATCGCGCGCGGAGCGGCTGGAGCGCCGACTTCGGGAGCTGGGCCGGGGCCGGCCGGTGGGCGCGTGATAGGGGCGGCCCCGTTCGACGCTGGCTGCGCCCTCGCGGCGGAAGAAATTGCGACGACCGCCGAGCAGAGCAGCGCGGCAGAGAGCGTTTCTCGTAGAGACATTGCCGGGCGGAGCGTAAGCACGTTCCGGACCATCTGGTTTCCCCAATTGAACGCATCGCTGCGTGTCTCCAGACTGGAATTTCTCCAACATCGGATTGGGGTTTTTCCAACTCCCGCGAATCCCATCGCGTCCGCGTCAGCAGATCCCGGCCCCTCGGCGCGCGGCCGACGATTTGCACCCGGCACGCCATGGGGGTCGCTTACCGTCCGTCGGCCCGTCTGTTCGATTCCAGCGGAACGACAGCGTGGAGAGCAATCGACGGGAGCGCCGGACCTCGCATGGCGCTCGTGGTGTGGATGCTCCTCGCCATCGCCGCGGTGGCGTTCCTCGCCTACTGGGACGAACAGCGGGAGGCGACCGGCGCGCTCGATGCCTTCGCGCAAGAGCAGACCGCTCTTGCGCACGCGCTCTCGCGCGCCCTCGCCGAGCGTCTGGCAGTCGTCGAGCGAGATGCGCTCGAAGCCGCACGCGAGCTGGCTCCCGAGGGTGATCACGACGCGGCAGGCGACGTCCACGTATCGGTTCGACGCGATGCCGATGGCAGACGAGACGACCCGGACCCGAGGGTCTTCAGCTTCGAGCTCCGCCGGGATGACGAGCTCCAGGCCGTTGCTTCGGTACCAATGATTCGTCTGCTCTCGTCGATCCGAGCGCTCGAACATCCAGGCGCGCTCCGCGTTCTCGTGCGGCCGCCCCGAGAACGGCAGTGGATAGGTGCGACGGACGGGAGGCCGCTTCTTGCCGGTCCGCTCGAAGCCGCCCTGGCTCCCGACGTTCGGTCGATTCGCCTTTCGCGCACCGAAGCCGCAGATCTCGGACTGCCGGCGCGTACCGCCATGGCAGGGGTCGCGCGCATCGACGCCGGAGCGCTCGGTCAATGGGCGCTCGCGGTCGTGACGACGGCACAGGTCGAGCGCGACCGCGGAGCCCACGCGCAGTGGCGTCTTCTTCTGAGCGTCGGCGTCGCCAGCGGCCTCGTCTTGGCATTCGGAAGCGCCGCTCTGCGCAGGCAGGCCAACCAGATGGAGCTTTCTCACGCGCTCGCGATCGCAACGCTCGAGACGAAGCGCGACCGACGCCTCGTCATGGCCGACAAGCTAGCGACCATGGGCGCCCTCGCCACGGGTATTGCACACGAGGTAGCGACGCCCCTCGGAGTGATCATGGCGCGCGCCGAGCAGATCGCCGAGGCGCACGAACCAGGCGAACGAACGCGCCGCGCGGCTGCGCTCATCGTCGCGGAGGCCGGTCGAATCGATGCCGTCATACGCGGATTTCTCGCGCTCGCTCGGGGGAGAGCTCCACGCTTCGAGCAGGCTGCCGCTGAAGAGCTGGCGCGAGCTGCCCTCGGTCTCGTCGAGCATCGGTTTTCCAAGGTCGGTGTCTCCGTGACGGCGAAATTCGACACGTCCGCACGTCTGGTCGTCGCCTGCGACCCGCGGATGTTCGAACAGGTGCTCGTGAACTTGCTCCTCAACGCCTGCGAAGCGTGTAGCCCCGGCGGCCACGTCCAGGTCTCCGTGCGCAGCAATGGGGAACGCGTCGCCTTCGTGGTCGAGGACGACGGCGTCGGCATCGACGAGGAGACGGCAGCACGGGCAGCAGACCCGTTCTTCACGACGAAGCCGGAGGGGACGGGCCTCGGTCTCGCCATCGCGAACGAGATCGTGCTTCACCATCGAGGGTCGATGCTCTTGAGGACGCGCTCCCGCGGAGGCACGCAAGCCGTGGTCGAGCTTCCCGCGGTCCGTGGCGAGCCGCCGTGATTCGCTGTCGTGGTGCGCGACTTGCGTGCGCGCGTCCTCCTCCTCGCTCAAACGAAACAGCCGACCGTCCTCTCAAAGAAGAAGACCTTCCTGATACCTTACATTCACGTGGACGACCTCCACATCGGGCCTTTGACGCTGCATCCGTTCGGCCTCCTCGTCGCCATAGGTGTGCTGCTCGGGACGTCACTCGCGGCGCGACGGGCGCGATGGTTGGGCCTCGATGTGACGGAGCTTCACTCGTTCGTCACCTGGCTTCTCGTCGGCGGTTTCGTCGGAGGTCACGTCTTCGACTCGCTGCTCTACCACCCGACGGAGGTCGTTGCGCGGCCGTGGTCCCTCATTTTTCTCTGGGAAGGTCTCAGCTCGTTCGGCGGGTTCGCCGGCGGTTTGATCGGCGTCGTGCTCTGGAAGTTCTTCGAGCGTGCGCCGAAACAGCAGGGACGGCGGCTGTCGTTCATCCTGTTCGAGCGCCGTGATGTCCCCCGTTCAATCCTGCCCTTCTGCGATGCGGTCCTCGCGGTCTTCCCGATCGCGTGGGCCTTCGGCCGAAGCGGCTGCGCCGTCGTCCACGATCATCCGGGAGCGAGAGCATCAGCCCGTTCCCTGCTCGCCGTGGCCTACGGACCGGGCCCCGCGCATGCCTACGGGTTCTTCGAGCTTCGTTACGGTAACGCCCCCAGGTACGATCTTGGGCTGCTCGAGATGCTGTTCGCGGTCGTTCTCGCGTTCGCATTCGCGCTCACGTGGAAGAAGCGCTTGCCGGTGGGCACGTACGTCATCGCGAGCAGCCTCTTCTACGCACCTGTCCGGTTTGCGCTCGACTTCTTGCGCGTCGACGACCTCGACGGCGGCGACCCGCGATACGCCGCTCTGACCCCCGCTCAATGGGCGTGCATCGCGCTTTTTGGCTTCGGCGTCGCGCTCCTGCTCGAGCCTCGGTGGCCACGCC
>JAYTZB010000116.1:0-5599 GCA_043742085.1 Polyangiaceae bacterium | reverse complement strand
GGTGTCGATGTGGACTGCCGCCACGCAGACGATGCCGCTCGCGTCGAGGAGATCGACGGTGCAACCCTCCGCAGCGAGCGGCACGAGCTCGGCGGCGATCTCGACGAGCTGCTGGTCGTTACCGGACGCCATGGCGCCTGATTCACGTAATGCTGCGAGTCGAGAAGAGCCATACGGCCGTCTGTCGCAGTCGCGCCGCGCTGGGATCCTCGCTAGAGTGCGCCGGATGCAGAAGCTGGAAGAGGGGGTTCACCGCTTTCAAGCCAACTATTTCGCGCGCAACCGGCGGCTCTTCCAGACGCTGACCGAGAAGGGGCAGAAGCCGGAGACGCTGTTCATCACGTGCTCCGATTCGCGCGTGGTGCCGCACCTCATCACGTCCGCGGGGCCGGGTGAGCTCTTCATCGTGCGCAACGTGGGCAACATCGTGCCGGCGGTCGAGCGCGGCGTGCTCGGCGGCGTCTCCGCTGCGATCGAGTACGCGATGGAGGTCCTCGAGGTCGGAAACGTGATCGTCTGCGGTCATACGCACTGCGGCGCCATCGACGCCATCCTCCATCCCGAGCGCGTCAAGCACCTGCCGTTGGTGGCGCGCTGGCTCGCGGAGTCGTCGCGGATCCCGGAGCTCATCGAGGAGCGCTACGGACACCTCACGGGCGAAGCGCGCATCACTGCCGCGGTGGAGGAGAACGTCCTCATCCAGCTCGAGAACCTGCGCTCGTTCGACTTCGTCGCGCGCCGCCTCGACGAGGGCAAGCTCACGATGAGCGGGTGGGTCTTCAGCATCGGGAGCGGCGAGGTGTTCGACTACGACCCGGGCGTGCAGCAGTTCGTCAAGATGGGCACGGGCGAACGCTCGAGCACGAGGCCGCCGCCTCCGGTCGCGCCCCCGTCGCCCACCAAGTAGCTCGGGCGGCCGCGCAGCATGGACCGGCCATGCTCGAGCCTGCGGTTCGACGTCGGCGCTCGTGGCGCGTGACGCCGGCCCGGCTCACTTCCAGGTGAGATCGACGGTGTCGCGCACGGTCGTGGGGTTTGCCGCCGACGGCGCGAGATAGCCGGCCGACGGCACGTCGCGGCCGTAGCTCTTCGCCGTGACGCTGCCGCTCGCATCGACGAGCACGTGCGTGAAGCCGTAGTACGCATCCGCGCCGGTGACGCCCGCCTCGAGCAGGCTGCCGCCGTTGCCCGCGACGATCTGCCAGGTCCTGGTGGGGCGCGTCTTCCACCACAGGTGATTGTGCGCCGCGAGCATGGCCTCGGCATGGCTCGCCTCCATCGCCGTCCAGAACGCGTCGCGCACGGCGGGGAACATCGAGAGGCCGCCTTCGCCGGACAGCGGCGACGGGTACGCCGGCTTGTGACCGATCGCGAACACGTGCTTCGCGCCCGCCGCGTGCGCCGCCGCGAGGTCGACTGCCGCCCATTGCGCGGGCACTTGCCAGTCCTTGCCGACCGGATCGGTATTGAGCACCACGAAGTGCGTGCCGGCGTAGTCGAACGAGTAGGTCAGCTTGCTCTGATCGGTGGCGAGCGCATCGGCACCACCCGCCTTCGGGCCATTCGCGCCCTGGATGTGCGGGCCCATCACCGTGGCCCACGTCGTCTCGGCCTCGACGTACGCGAGCTTGTTCTTTCCGACCTTCGCTTGCGACTCGTGATTGCCCTGCACGGGCACGAGCGTCACGCCGGCCGCGGGCAGGGGAGACGCGGCATAGAGCGCGAGCCAGCCCTGGAGCTGCGTCGCGAGATCGGCGCCGTTCGTGTAGCCGTAGACCATGTCGCCGGCGAAGAAGAAGAACTTCGGCGGCGGCTTCAGCGCGGCCACCTCGGCAAACGTGCGCGTGAGCTGCTCGACGTTGGCCGTGCTCGGCTCGGCAGGATCGATGTCCGCCTTCTCGACGCGATTGCAGCCGACGACCACGAACGAGAACGAGGTGCCAGGCGGCGCCGGCACGGTGCCCGATGTCGGGGAGGGGGGCGTTGGACCGCCGCTCGCCCCGCCTGGATCGGCCGGCATGGCGGGCGCGCCGCTGCTTCCGTCGCTCGCCGGCGGATCGCCGGACGGCGCCGGCGTGGCCGACGACGAGCAGCTCGCGAGGCCGAGCACCGCGAAGAACGAGAGGACGCGGCGCGTGGGTTTCATCGGCATCATCGGGGCGAGGCTCATAGCGCAACCAGAGCGGTTGGCCATGCAAGGATTGCGTGACGGGCTCGTGGCGGGCATCCGAGCACCGCGGGCTCGCGAGATCGGCGCGTTGTTTACGTTTCGTTGATGCCGCGACTGCCGAGCGGCGGGCTGGGCTGGCGGTGGAATGGCACGAGGAGTGGCCGCGGTTCCGTGCTGCCATCGAGGGCTGCTGCCGGTAGGTCGTGGAGGGCCGGCGGGCCGGACGGGGTGATAGCGCAAGCCGCGGGGCTGCGCTCCGGGCGTCGCTCGATTCAGCGAACCCACTTGCGCGGTCGCGGAAGCGAGAACTCATCCAGGCGCTTCACCAGGGTCTTCCGTGACATGCCGAGGATACGCGCCGCCTGCGACTGGTTTCCCGCGCATTGCGCGAGAGCGTTCACGATGTCCTCGCGCTCGCCGACCCAGCGGAGCTGCTCGGCGCCGATCCATCCGTCGCGGGATGCCTGGACCGCGCGCTCGACGACCGCGCGCAGCTCGCGGACGTTCCCCGGCCAGGCATAGCGCTCGAGGATGTCGCGCGCGTCTTGCGTCAGCGTGGGCAGGCTGCGATCCGGCCCGGGGGGGCAGCACTGATCGATGAACGCCTCGGCAAGCCCGAGGATCTCGTCGCGTCGATCGCGGAGCGGCCGGATGACCGCGGTCGCGCCGGCGAGCGCGTAATAGAGATCGCGGCGGAAGGCGCCGCGTTCGACGTCACCCTCGAGGTCGCGCTGCGTCGCGCAGACGAGGCGGACGTCGACGGAGCGCGGACGGAGGGCGCCCAGCCGCATCACCTGCTTCTGTTCGAGGGCGCGAGACAGCTTGAGCTGGAGATGGAGCGGGAGGGTCTCGACGTCGTCGATGAAGAGCGTGCCGGCGCGCGCCAGCTCGAGGGCGCCGAGCTTCGTCTCGAGCGCTCCGGCGAATGCCCCGCGCTCCTGGCCGAAGAGCGCGAGCTCGAGCTCGGCCTCGGGCTGCGAGCAGCTCACCGTCACGAAGGGACCTCGCGCGCGCGCCGACCAGCGGTGGATCGCGCTGGCGGTCACTTCCTCGCCTCCGCCCGCTTCGCCGCGGAGGAGCACGCCGATGGTGCCGCGCGCGATGACCTCGAGCTCGGGGCTGAGCCCGCTCGGCGAAGGGGAGGCGGACGGGAAGGTCGAGGGCCGCGCGTCCTCTCGCGGATAGGAGGAGAGCGCGAAGGCGACGACGTCCTCGCCGAGGTCGCCGGTGATCGCCTCGCACAGCTCCTTCGCTCGCTCGGGAGCGATGTCCACGAGGAGAAGCTCGTAGTCTTCGGGCGCGAGCGTGGACACGACGTCCATCGGACGGAGCCAGTGCGCGAGCACGGTCTCCACCTTCGTCGCGACGTTCGGCCGGCAGCGGAGCCGTACGAGCGCGAACATCGTGTGGGTGGTCTCGGCGCGGATCTGCTCGTCCTCGACGCGCGCCTCGAAGTAGGCGTGGCTGCGAACGGGGCGCAGCCGCGACGTCGGGTGGCCTTGCTGGACGACGAGCGTCGCGCTGCCGACGGCGATGACCGTGCCCGGCGCGAGCGCGATGCTCGCGTTCGCATCGAGCTGCCGCCCGCCGACACGACAGCCCTGAGCGCTACCGAGATCGCGGAGGACGAGCTGCGGGCCGACGACGACGAGCGCGTGCCTCTCGGCCAGACGCGCATCGTCGATCCTCACCTCGCAGTCGGCACCGCGCCCGATCGTGACCTGCCCGACCGTGGGCAAGCTGAACGTCTCGACACGCGAACCGTCAGCGAGGAGCAGTCGAAACCGAGGGCTGGTCATCGGTCGCCAGGCTCCCTCGCTCCGTAGTATGGCCTACCCCCGCGTCAGCCACCATCCGCCATCCGCCATCCGCCATCCGACGAACGCCGGACGAGCGCCGACGCCTGAGCTCACGGCGCGGTGTTGACGGAGATCCGGAACGACTCGCTCGTGCCGTTCGAGCCATCGTGCAGGTAACCGCTCGTGTTCACGCCCGGAGAGAGGGTGCGGTTCTTCGGGTCGGTGCCGCCGGGCGGGACCGGCGCGGCCGTGTCGCCGTGCGCGAAGCCCGCGTTGCCGTGGACGATGTGCGATGTCGAATCGGCATTCTTCACCACCACCGTGATGGGGTTGCCCGACTGCGTCTGGAGCGCCTGGGGCGCCGTGCCGAACATCGGCCCCGCCCAGCCGTCGACGTAACGCGTTCCGACCGCCGCGCGCATCGCGTTCGCGTTCACGGGGATCGTCATCGTGATCTTCGGGTTCACCTTGAAGTTCGCATTCGCCGTCGCCTCGGTCGCGCCCGACGCTGCCTTCACGACGATCGCGGACGGCGCACCCGCGGCGGAAGGCGCGGTCGTCGCCGGCACCTTGATGGTGAGCTTCGACGTCACCGAGGTGGTGTTCAACGTCACGCTCGTGGGGAGGAACGTGCCGGTCGCGCCGGCCGGCAGACCCGTCACGGTCAGGGCCGCCTCGCCCTTGAAGCCTTGCATCGGTTCGACCGTCACCGTGAGGTCGATCGACGTACCGAGGTCCGTCGCCGGCGTCGGGTTGTCAATGGTCACGGCGAGGGTGCCCGTCGTCGTGCCAGCCGTGGCCGGCGCGGGCGGCGTCGAGGTCGCGTTGGGGTTCGCGGGGTCCGCCGGCTCGTCGGGCGCGGTCGGATCATGCGCCTGATCGGAGCCAGCTGCAGGAATCGCCGCCGCGGATCCCGTCGCCCCGGGGCTCTTGTGGCGCTGGATGCCGGCTGATGTGGGCTGCTCCGCGCAAGCGACGAGCGTGAGGGTGGCAACTCCGATGGCGACGAGCAGGGCGTTCCGCATGACACCGCACACGTGCAAAGCCGGCGCCGCCCGCAAATCGCGGCCCGCCCTACATTTGCGCATCTCGCGCGAATGTCGACGATTCTCGGAGAAGTCGCGCGGTCCGTCCGCCGAAACGAGAAAATTCATCCATGGAGGACGCCGCGGCGGCCGTTGCGCTGCGTGCTCGAGGCGTCACTTGGGTGCTCATGGACCACTCTGGTTGCATCGCGATCCAGACCGCGCTGCGCGACTCAGCGCGCCGGCTTGCGCGGTCGCGGGAGGTCGAACGCTTCGAGTCGTTTCACCAGCGTGCGCCGCGAGACGCCGAGCATGCGCGCCGCCTGCGTCTGGTTCCCCGCGCAGTGCGCGAGCGCGTTGATGACCTCCGCACGCTCGTCGGGCTTCCCGAGCTCGCTCGGCCGAAGGCCGCTCAACGATGGCGCCGGCATGCCCGGCGGGATGGAGTCGGGCAGGGGATCGGGGGGCGTCGACGACCGGGAGCGGGGAACGAACGAGGGGAGGACGCGCCCCATCTTCTGCGTCGGAAGGTGCTCGGGCCGGATCTCGCCGTCGCCGCACAGGAGGACCGCGCGCTCCACCGCATTGCGCAGCTCGCGAATGTT
>JAYTZB010000115.1:0-2323 GCA_043742085.1 Polyangiaceae bacterium | reverse complement strand
GTGATGTTGAAGAGCCGCACGCCCTCGGGGCGCACGTCGATCGACTCGTGGACGCTCCAGAACTCGCGGACGTAAGCGGCCTCGACGCGGAGGTCGCTCTCGTCGCCGAGGTCGGTGCGGTACTCGACGCCGAAGCGCAGCACCGGCGGCAGCTCGAAGCGGACGCGAGCGGCGGTGCCGTCCTGCGTTGCCTTGTCGAACACCGCGGCGGTGGGGAGGCGCACGTTGATGGTCGCGGGCGCATTGATCAAGAACGGGAGCTGCGCCGACGCGCCGAGGTGAAGGTGCTTGTCGGGGACGGCGATGATCCCGAAGTTGCCGCTCGGCGACACGATGGGGCCGACGTTGAGCTGCGACAGCGAATCGTACTGCGGATCCTCGGGCGTGCTGATGACGCGATCCGGCGGGCTCGCGCTGAAGACGACGCGCGACTTGAACGTGCCGACGAGCGCCTGCAGGCCGAAGCCGATGCGGATCTCCTCGATCGGCTTGTAGGAAAAATACGCGCCCGATACGACGAGCGCCGAGCCGTCGAGCGTCACCAGCGAGTAGCGCGACGGAGACGGCTGCCCGCCTACCGTGAGCGGATAGCTCGCGATGGCGGTGTACGGCGCGAGCACGCCGAGCGCGATCGTGAACTCCTTCCGCTTGCCGAAGGCGTAGGACCCGCCGATGGTCGGGATGGGCAGGAACGGCGTCGTGCCGTCGACCTTCGGATACTGGAACGTGCGGACGGTTCCGTTCGCGTCCGTCACCTGCGTCTTGCGCGTGTACTCCGACGAGAAGTTCAGCCACGCGAAATCGATGTAGAGCGTGGTCCCGGCGTCGGCGAGCCCGGCGGGGTTGTACCAGATGGCTCCGATGTCATCGGCACCGGCGACGAACGCTCCTCCGCGGCCGAGCGGCCTCACGCCGCGATCGGCGGTGAAGAGACCGGCCGCCCCCGCCGTCGACGCCGACAACGAGAGCGCAAGGCCGAGAAGGCAAGCGTGCGCTTTCACGTTTCGCCCAGGTTAACACGCTCCAGAGCTCGGGTCAGAGCTTCGTGCCCTGTCGAATGACCTCGTAGAACTGCTCGAGGCCCCGCTCCCTGTTCATGAGGAAGTCGTAGACGTTGTCGCTCACGGTGCTGTAGTCGCCGCGCACCAGCGTGCCTTCGTAGGCCTGCGTGGGATCGGCGCGATTCACGTCGGCGATGACGTCGATGATCACCTCGAGCGGCGTCTGCCCGTTGGAGAACGTGCCCGCTTTCGAGCCGGCGGTGGCAGCGTTGGTGATCGGCGTGACGAGGTTGCCGAGCGCGACGGCCAGCACTTGATTCGGATCGATCTCGCGCCTGCAGATCTCCTTGCTGTCCTTGTCGAAGTACCGGCCGCTCACGCGCGCGAGGAGCGCCATGTTCGCGTCGACGAGGCTCTTCTGCACCTTGCCGTCCGGCCCCTTGACGGTGGGGTCCATCGCCGAGGCGAGCACGTGGAAGAGCGGGACGAGGTTGGCGTCGTCGTGGAGGAGCTGCACGATGTCGTTGGACGACGCGAGCATGCTCGCGAGGGCGTCGTTCTTGGAAGCGGCGTCGAGGAGGTACTGCATGAGCACCTCCATCTCGTGCCGGCCGTCCTTGTCGGCGCGGAGGGTGTTCATCATGTCGAGACCGGCCGAGGCGAGCGGTCCCGTGAGCGTCGCGGCGGCGTGATCGGTGAGGTCCTTGCGCGCCCACGTGCACTCGGCATACGGCGGCGAGAACGACTGCGGGCAGCGCTTGTTGAGCTGCGCGCGGAGAAGATCGAGGATGACCGGCGTCATCTTCGGCATGGTCGGGTTCTTGAAGGCCGAGGTCGACTTCGCGCCGCTCACGCCCATGAACTGATCGACGAGCTGCGACCGCGCGCGCCGCCAGTTGGCTCGGCGCGCGGTGTCGTCGGGGTGCTGCTGCTCGTAGGTGTCGAAGGCGACGTCGATGGCGCCCAGCGCGTTGGTGAGCAGATACGCGGGCGTGACCTGGGCGACCGTCGTGCCGTCGTTGCGCTTGGCGGTGGTGAGGCCCTTGCGGTCCTTCAGCTTGAGGACGTTCTTCGCGTAGCTCGGGTCGAGGAGTGAGCGCGTGGCCGCGGCGGCGACGTCGATGCCGCTGACGGTGGTGATGGTGGTGCACGCGCCGGTGCCGTCGGTGGCATCGCAGCGCTTGATGGGCAGCGTCTCGAGCGCCTTCGAGAGCTCGGTGAGGGCAGGGATGACGTCGCCAGCGAGCGCCTCGACGATGAGCGGCTCGTAGGTGTTCATGCCCGCCTTCGGGCAGGTCTTGCCCTCGGCGAGCTTGCAGTCG
>JAYTZB010000114.1:0-11057 GCA_043742085.1 Polyangiaceae bacterium | reverse complement strand
CGGCTTTCATGGAATGCTCATCGGCTGCTCACGCGGCAGCGCGGAGCGACGGCTTATCGTGAATTGAATGCGAACCCTCGTTGTCTCGGTCGCGCTCTTGCTCGTCGTCGCCGTCACACCCGCGTGTGTGGGTAGCTCCCCGGACGCGGCCCCAGCGTCCCCCCTGGCCGATGCCGGGCCGGTGGACGACGGCGGCACCACGCCGAATACGGGGCCCGGCGCCGACGCTGCCGACGCCGCTCCAATTCCGGTGCTGCCTGCTTCGCCAACGGACGTCTTCGCCAAGGCCAACGTCACGCAAGGGGTGCGCCTTTCGTGGAAGGCGCCGTCGGTCGGTGGGCCGCTCACGAGCTATCAAGTCGGCATGGCGCCACCCGGAGGAACGGTCAGGATCGCGGAGACGGGCGCCGTGATCAGCGGCCTGACGGTTGGTCAGAGCTACACGTTCACGGTGCTCGCCACGAACGCGGCCGGCGCCGGCCCGAGCTCGGCGCCGTCGCCTGCGGTCGTCATCGTCGACGGACCGCCGCCACCCGCCGGCTTCGTGGCGTGCGGCGCCGACCAGATCACGAACCTGCGGGCCGACGTCAAGGTCGTGCAAGGAGGCCCCAAGGGCGTGCTCACGTACCAGGCGTACTTCGGACCTTCGGCGGTCTCGATGCTCACCCCGAGCAACGTGGCCGTTCCGGCCCTTCCCTTCGTGCACAGCGGACGAACCAACGCCGCGGCGCTGCACTACGTCATGACCGCGATCGACCAGGCCGGCACCGAATCGCTCGAATCCGCCGAGGACACGACGACCCCCGACAGCGTCGTCCACGACTCGTTCTTCGTGCACTCGTACGCCGGCGCGCAGCAATCGATCGAGATCGTCGATTGCTTCGGCAAGGTAGCGAACGGCGCCACGCCGCCCGCGCGCCTCATCAAAGGGCCCACCACGGGCATCACGACGTCCGACTACAACCGGATCGCCGTCGATGGGCCGCGCGGTCTCATCTACTATCGCAATCCTGGGTCGCTCCTCGTGTTTGGCAACGCCACCACGGTCACCGGCGACGTGGCACCGACCCGGAAGGTCGAAGGCTCTCAGACCATGCTCGCCGGAGGGCGCGGGATGGCGATCGACCCGACGCGCGACCTGCTCTACGTGGTCAACGGCGGCGCGATCCTCGTGTTCGCGGGAGCGTCGGCGGCAAACGGCAATGCGCCTCCGGCGAGGGTGGTCAGCGGGCCGAGCACGGGCCTCACCAACCCCTTCTCCGTCTCTCTCGACCTCGCGAACGATCGCCTCTACGTGGCCAACGGAACGGACATCCTCGTCTTCAACGGCGCGAGCGCGGCCACGGGTGACGTCGCGCCGTCGCGTTCCGTCCACGTGAGCGGCGAGACGCAGCTCTCCTTCGGCGTCAGCATCGACGCGACGAAGGATCTCCTCTACTCGAGCTCACGAAACTCCGGCGCGATACACGCCATCCCGGCGGCCGCCACCGCGACGGGGACTGTGACGGCGCTGAACACCATCACCGGACTCGATACGCCGATGGGCATCGCGGTGGTGTCCGACCGGCTGTTCATGCTGACCGACAACGGGAGCACGAAGGTGTCCCTGTGGAGCAGCGCCGGCACGGCGACGGGCGCGCTCGCGCCCGACAAGATCGTCAACTTCCCCACCGTCACCGCCGCCGGCGGCTTCGCGTACGCTCGATGAGGGGTCACGCCGCGTAGCTGCGCCGAGACTGACGGAGCGTTCACGCTGTGCTCACACAACGCTCACCGTCGGTCTCGCCGCTTGCTGCCATATCCGCACCGTGCGAACCACTCCACTTCTCGTCTGTCTTCTCGGCGTCGTCCTTCTCCAAGCGTGCGGGAGCGACCCTCCCCCGCAGGTGGCCGAGGAGAGGCTTGGCTCGGTAGCGTCGGGCCTCGGGTCGTTCGTCGTGGGCGGGCAACGCCTCGACGTCACGGACCTCGGGGCGATGAGCCAGACGACCTACCGTATTGCGGCCTGCGGTGATGGTGTGGTGTACCGCTCGCAGCTCGACGGCTCACTCTGGTCCAACCCGGACGTCACGTCTCCGAGCAGCGTCTGGTCGAGCGTCAGCGGAGGCGCGCCGGGAGCCCGCATTGCCTGCGACCACTCGCACTTCTACTCGCTCGATAGCACCAACAAGCTCTGGCGCCTGACATCACCGGGATCGGCGCCTGGGGCACGACGCGGCAGAACGAGCTGCTCATCCGCTACGATGTGGGCACCGACGCGACTTATCAGGAGAGCTTCATTGCCTATTACGCGCACCTCTCGCAACGCCTCGTGCAGTCGGGCCAGACCGTCAAGGCGGGGCAGATCCTCGGCTACGTCGGCATGACCGGGCAGGCCTCCGATCCGCACGTGCACTTCGGGCTCTTCCGCCTCACCAACGTCAACGCGACGCAAGGAAGCGGTGGGGAGAACTTCGGCTGGAAGCTGGATCTCCACTCGGACCTCACCTCCGCCTACGGCGTCAACGGTAGCGGCGTGGTCGGCGCCTCGGATCCTTACGGATGGCGCGCGGGCGGCGTCGACCCCTGGGGTCACTTCTTCTCCCGGGCCTCGACCGGGCAAGGGAGCAACGGACTCGGCACATGGTCGCCGACGATGTGGTCCTCCGCCGCGCAGACGCCACCGTACTGAGCTGGCTCCCGGCGCGCCGTGGGGGGCGCGACCGGGCCGCGGCGGCTCGCGGCGGCTACCGCATTGAGCTTCCCGCCGGCCCATGTTAGACGCGGACCGCACTTACCCAGCGAGTGTCGCGGCCCTAGCTGCTCATCAGCGTCTCGTCCTCGTTAGCCGCCGCCATCCTCGAACATAGGAGCCTCCGCCCTCATCATGACGCTCTCGTCTCCCCCGGCCCCCGATCGCTCTCCGGATCACGCGCGCGCTCCCTCCGTCGCCCCGCCGATGCCCGGCATGGGCAAGGGGAAGATCGTCCAGGTCATCGGTCCCGTCGTCGACGTCGAGTTCGAGGCCGGCAAGCTGCCGAAGATCCTGAATGCGCTGAAGCTCACCAACCCGAGCATCTCCAACGAGAAGGACAACCTCACCCTCGAGGTCGCCCAGCACCTCGGTGAGAACACGGTCCGCGCGATCTGCATGGACATGTCCGACGGCCTCGTCCGCGGCATGGAAGTCCGCGACACCGGCAGCCCGATCGCGATGCCCGTCGGCCCCGAGTGCCTCGGCCGCATCCTCAACGTCATCGGCGCGCCCATCGACGAGGCCGGTCCGGTCAACGCCAAGCGCACGTCGCCCATCCACAAGACGCCGCCGTCGTTCCAGGACCAGTCGACCAAGATCGAGGTCTTCGAGACGGGCATCAAGGTCATCGACCTCCTTGCTCCGTACCGCAAGGGCGGGAAGATCGGCCTCTTCGGCGGCGCCGGCGTCGGCAAGACCGTCCTCATCCAGGAGCTCATCAACAACGTCGCGAAGGCGCACGGCGGCGTGTCCTGCTTCGCCGGCGTCGGCGAGCGCACGCGCGAAGGCAACGACCTCTTCCTCGAGATGAAGTCGTCGCTCCTCGAGTCGGGCGAGCCCGTCCTCTCGAAGACCGCGCTCGTCTTCGGCCAGATGAACGAGCCGCCCGGCGCCCGCGCCCGCGTCGCGCTCTCGGCGCTCACCGTCGCCGAGTACTTCCGCGACGAAGAAGGACAGGACGTCCTCCTCTTCATCGACAACATCTTCCGCTTCACGCAGGCCGGCTCGGAAGTGTCCGCGCTCCTCGGTCGAATTCCCTCCGCCGTCGGTTACCAGCCCACGCTCTCCACCGAGATGGGCGCGCTCCAGGAGCGCATCACCTCGACGAACAAGGGCTCGATCACCTCGATCCAGGCCGTGTACGTCCCCGCCGACGACCTCACCGACCCCGCGCCCGCCACGACGTTCGCGCACTTGGACGGCACCACCGTCCTCAGCCGCGATCTCGCCGCGCTCGGCATCTACCCGGCCGTCGATCCGCTCGACTCGACGTCGACGCTGCTCGATCCGAACGTCATCGGTCAGGACCACTACGACATCGCGCGCAAGGTCCAGTCGACGCTCCAGAAGTACAAGGACCTCCAGGACATCATCGCCATCCTCGGCATGGACGAGCTGTCGGAAGAGGACAAGCTGACCGTCTCGCGCTCGCGCAAGATCCAGCGCTTCCTCTCGCAGCCGTTCTTCGTCGCCGCGCAGTTCACCGGCGCGTCCGGCAAGTACGTGCCGCTCAAGGAGACCATCGCAGGCTTCCGCGAGATCCTCGACGGCAAGTACGACGACGACGCGAAGTACCCGGAGCAGGCGTTCTACCTCGTCGGCAACATCGACGAGATGAAGACCAAGGCCACCGACCTCCTGAAGAAGAAGTGATCTGATGGCCGCCGACAAGGACAAGATCGAGCTGGAGATCGTCACGCCCAAGGGCAAGGCGCTCTCGGTCAGCGTCGACGAGGTCACTGCGCCGAGCGTCAACGGCGAGTTCGGCGTTCTGCCCGGTCACTTGCCGGTGGTCGCCGCGCTCCGCACCGGGATCGTCACGTACCGCGTCGGCGCAGAGTCGAAGCGCGTCGTGGTCGGTCCCGGCTTCGCCGAGGCCGGGCAGAACAAGCTGCTCATCCTCGCCGAGGACTACGCCGAGCGGCAGATGATCGATCCCGTGCTCGTCCGGAAGGAGCTCGCCGAGATCCAGGCGAAGCTCGAGAAGGTCCTGGCCAACATCGACATGACGCCGGAGCTCGAGAGCGAGAAGAAGATCCTCATCGCGCGCGAGAACTGGCTCGCCGCGCAGCTCGAGCTGCACGGTGATCCGCCGGCCGCCACGATGCGTCCCTTCGAGGAGTACGGGCCGCCGGTGCCGCCCATCGTCGAAGAAGAAGAAGCCGACCCCAAGCACAAGGCCGGCGGCTCCGCCGACAGCGACGCGCGCTCGCCCTGAGGCGGGCCGGAGCCTACGGATCGTGAAGGATCGCATCCAGGGCTGGGCGTCGATCGTGCTCGGGGCGGCGGTGGTCGTCCTCGTCGCGTGGTTGACGATGGAGCAGATGGGGCACGCGCGGCCGCGCGCGGCGAGCGGGGACGCGGGCGCGGATGCCGGCGCGAGCACGAACGCCAATGCGAACGCGAATGCGGGCGATGCCGGAACGGGATCGGGCACGGGGACGGCCACGGCCACGGCCACGGTGGGCGGCGGGAACGCGACCGGGGCCCTCGACACGACCGGCGACGGCGGATTTTCATTGAGCGGCCTCAGCGGGCTGCTCGATGCCGGGGCCATGCCCTCCGGGGCGCCGCGCAGCGTGCGGCTCGGCGTCGTACTGGTGCAGTTCGCGGGCGCCGAGGGCGCATCGAGCAGCGCGCGCGCCAAGCCCGACGCGCTCAAGCACGCCCTCGAGCTGGCCGACCAGGCCAGGACCGACTGGAAGGGGGCCGTGAAGGCCGGCGACGTCGGATCGTCTGACGACATCGGTCGCATCCCGCGCGGCGTCCTCGACCACAACACCGAGCTCGTGGTGTTCAGCCTGGAAAAAGACGGGATCAGCGAGCCGCTGGAGACGCCCAAGGGCTACTGGATCGTGCGCCGCGTCGAGTAGCAACGGAGCGACCATCGGGAGCTCGTGTCGCGTGAGTCACGCGACCCAGGCGCGGAGTTGTGTTAAAACCGCGGACCCATGGCCACGATCGACATCACGCGCAATCACACCCTTCCCATCCAGGACGCCAAGGTTAAGGCGGAAGAGCTCGCGAAGGGCATGGCCGACAAGTTCGGCATCCAGTGGAAGTGGGACGGCGACACGATCCGCTTCGACGCGCCGAGCGGCGCCGCGAAGGGCACGAAGGGCGAGGTCGCGGTCACCGACAAGACGGTCCGCGTCGCGATCGACCTCCCGTTCATGCTCAAGATGTTGAAGGGCACGATCGAGGGCAAGGTCAAAGAGAAGCTCGACGCTCTCGTCTGACCGGCGCGCGCCGAACACGCCCGGCTGAGCCAATCCCACGGCGACGCCTTTTTTCGCGCCGGATCGCGCGCTCGCTGCGGTATGTTCCCTTCGGCGGGAATGGCCGAAGAGCCGAACGAAGCGGAGGGGATCGACGAGCGGGAAGCGTCGTCCGAGGACGTATCCGTCGACGTCGCCGAAGAGGTCGACGGCAGCGATGCGCACGTGGTGCACTCGCTCGGCGGTTCGCGCGATTCGCTGGCCTCGCCGACCATCGGCGCCGCCGACACGATCGACGGGGACGTCGCGCTCGCGCCGCTGCCCCCTCCGCCCGGCATGATCTCGGGCGCGTCGCAGCTCCCGCCGGCGCCCATCGAGACCATCGAGGCCATCGCCGCTGCGGTCGGACGGCTGCGCGCGGAGGTCGACGCCACCACCGATCGCGCGCGCAAGGCTCGCCTCCTCGACGAGGCCGGCGAGATCCAGGAGCGCGGCGGTGACGAGCCCGGCGCGGCCCGCGACTATCTCGCCGCGTACAATGCCGACACCAGCTTTCGCGAGCCGCTCGAGGGCCTCGTCCGACTGCTCGAGCGACGACGGTCGCTCGCGAACCTCGGCAAGCTCGTGGAGGCGCTCGTCGCCGCTGCGGTCACGCCCGAAGAGCGCGCACGAGCGCTCACCGAGCGTGCGCTGTTCCTCGAGGACGTGCAGAAGGACCTCGAAGGCGCACGAGGCGCTGCGCGCGAGGCCACCGAGAGCGGTGCCGGTGCGAGCGATCTCGGCGCTGCGTGGCTGACCCTCGAGCTCGTCACTGCGAAGCTCGGAGACGCGGCGCAGCGCGAAGAGGCGCTCGCCGGACGCGCCGACCTCGCGACCGACCCCACGTGGCGCGGCCTCCTGCTGGTCGACGTGGCGGGGCTCGCGGCGGCGTCGGGCGACGTCGACCGCGCGCTCGAGATCGCTGCGAAGGCGCGGGCCGAAGGTGCCGGCGCGACGTGGGCGGCGACGGTCGCCATCGAGCGCATCACGCGCTCCGAGCCCGGCCTCTCCGGCTCCGACGACGCGCGCAAGCGTTCGCGCGTCCATGCCGAGGCGCTCGAGGCACGCGCGGAGATGGTCCGCGACGCGCTCGCCGATGCCGACCGCGGCGAAGCGCTCGGCGTGCCGAGGCACGCACGCACCATCGAGCACGCGACGGACTTGCTCCTGCGCGCCGCGGAAGCGCGACGCATGTCGAGCGAGCTCGGTCGCGCCGCGCAAGCGCTCGATCGCGCGCTCGAGATGCTCGCCGATGCGCGCCCGCGTCGCGAGGACGAGCCCACCGCAGGCGGCACCCACAACGAGGTGGCAGCGGCGATCGAGCGCGTCGTGCTCAACGCGCGTCTTCGTCTCGCGGAGACGATGGGCGACACCGCCCTCGCCGCCGATCTCGCGTCGCGTCGCATGATCGGCGAGACCGATGGCGGGGTCGTGGCATCGCTCGCGATGCGCGTCGCCGAGCATGCCGCGAGCGAGGGCGAGCTCGGGCGTGCGCTCGAGGCGCTCACGCGCGCGACCGAGCGCGATCCGGTGTGCGCGCCCGCGCGCGCGCTCAAGATGGACATTCTCGATGCCGGTGCGCCAGGTGCGCCCGGTGCGCCTGGCGACGCCGGCGCGAACGGGGCGCGCTTTGCCGAGGAGCTCGAGGAGCTCTCGAAGCACTACGGCACCGGCGAGGCTCAAGGACGTGCGCTGCTCCTCGCGTCGTACGTCTGGGCGACGCGCGCCGGAAACGCCGAGCGCGCGCGCGAGGCGCTCGGTCAGGCCGAAGCCTGCGGCGTCGGCAAGGAGCTGATCGCGCGGCTCGGTCGCAGCCTCGCGAGCCTTCGCGGCGACGACGCGTGGTACGAGGCGGCGACGCGCAGCCTCATCGAGTGCAAGCCTTCGTCCGAGCTGCCGCTCCTGTGGGTGGAGCTCGCGCGCCTCCGGCTCGCGCAGGGTGACGGACGCGGCGCCGCCAAGGCCACCGGCCAGCTCCGAGGCCTCGCCGACGGCGCATGGCTCGGTCGCGTCATCGATGGATTGACCGGCGGCGCAGGCACCGCGTCGCGCGGCTCGCAGATCGACGCCGACGAGGCCGCCGACGACGAGGCCAGCGGCGCCGCGGACGTGGCGCGTGCGGCGCAGCGAAAGCGCGCGCGTGAAGCCGTCGAGGAGCTCGCCGAGAGCGTCACCGATCCCGAGATGCGCCGCAGCCTCGCGGTGGTCGGCGCGCTCCGCGCACATGCCGACAACGACGGCACGGCGACGGTGAAGCACCTGCGCGCGCTCGCGTCGGAGGATGCGTCCGATCCGCTGGTCGCCGCCTATCTCGGCGATCTCCTGCGCGCCGCCGGCGATCGCGTGGGCGCGGCGCATCTTGCTCGTGGCGTCGCCGAGGCACACGACGACGACACCGAGCTCCGCGCCGCGCGCTTCCTCGAGGCTGGCTTCGAGCTCTGGAAGCTCGGCGACCGGGCGAGCGCACTCGCGTCGTTCGATGCCGCGTCGGCAGCGTCCCCGGAGGCCGTGCGTCCCGCGCTCGGATGGGCGGCGCGCGGGGTGGACGTCGATTCGCTCGATGGCCGGCGGCGCGCGCTCGACCTCGGCGGCACCGACGCGAGCATCGCCATCGAACGCTTCGCGCTCGAGGCGGCGATGGGCGATCCCGACGATGCCGC
Organism: Polyangiaceae bacterium; assembly: GCA_043742085.1. GTDB lineage: Bacteria > Myxococcota_A > Polyangia > Polyangiales > Polyangiaceae > Labilithrix. The sequence continues at coordinate 2,406 of JAYTZB010000114.1, read as the reverse complement.
GAGCGCGCTCGCGGCGGTCGACATCGCCTCCAGCGCCAACCTGCGGCTCGCAGGCGCGCTCGCGCGGCTGATCTGGCCGAAGGGCGCTACCGAGAGCGATGCGCTGACGGCCGCCCTCGACACGGTTCGCGCCGCCGGTGAGGGGCCGCGTCGAGCGGCCGCCGCCGAGCTCCTCCGCCACATGCGTGACGACGTCGACGGCTCGCTCCCCGCCGATCTCGCCGTTGCCGCCAAGGACTGGCTCGATGCCGGCGGCGGCGCGCCCGCTGCCGTCGAGTGGCTCGCGATGACGATGGCGACGGGCGAGGCCGCGAACGAGGTGCCCGCGCGTCGCGCGCTCGCCGAGCTGCTCGCCGACGAGGCCCGCGAGGCGATGCTCGCGAGCGCGACGCTCCTCGAGGCCGTGACCCAGCCCGACGAGACGTTCGCGCCGGTGGTGGGCTCGTCACAGGCGGCACGGCTCGCGAACCTCGAGCTCGCGCCGCCCGGCTGTGATCCCCGGCGGCGCGCCGCGGCGCTCACCGAGCTCGACGGCTCGCTCGGCGAAGAGGGCGAGCTCGACGGGCTGGCGCTCGCCGCATGGTCGTCGCTCGCGTCGGGCGAAGCGGCGATCGCGCTCGACGTGTTCCGCGCGGTCACGGCGGCACGCGCCGAGGATCTCCAGGCGTGGGAGGGCATGCGCGCGGCCGCGGAAAAGCTGGGCGATCGTGAGGCCTACGCCGTCGCGTGCGAGCAGCTCGGTGCACGCTCCTCGAACGCCGCACGAGGCGCCGTATTCTGGGAACAGGCCGCGCTCTCGTGGTCAAAGCTCGGTCCCGAATTCGACGCGCGCATCGAGTCGTCGCTCGACGCCAGCTTCACGCGCGACCCCACGCGCGCCGCGCCGTTCGACCGACTCTTCCGCCGCGTGCGCGAACGAAAGGATCAGGACAAGCTCCTCGACCTCGCCGGTCGTCGCCTCGAGGTGACCGACGACGCGCAGGAGATCGCCAAGCTATACTGGGAGATCGCGCGCGTGCTCCGCGAGAAGGGCGATCCCGACGGCGCGCTGGAAGCCCTCGACCACGTCACCATGTTCGACGAGAACCACGTCGGAGCGCTGGCGCTCACCGGCGAGATCTTCATTCGCCGCGGCATGTTCGCCGAGGCCGCCGAGAAGCTCGCGCGCCTCGCCACCGTGCAGCTCGCGCCGGCCAAGAACCGCATCACGGCGGGCGTCGCCGCCGTCGACCTCTACGAGAACAAGCTCGGTCGTCACGACCTCGCGCTCGATGTGCTCCTCGGCCTCCACAACGCGAAGCTCACCACCCTCCCCGTCCGCGAGCGCCTCGCGCGCGCGGCGGCGCGCACCGGGTCGTGGACCGAGGCGACGCGCATCCTCGAGGAGCTGATGCAGGAACGCCCCGAGCGCGACGGACGCATCGAGGCGGCGCGCCTCGCCATTGCCATCCATCGCGACCGGCTTCATGCGCCGTACGGCGCGGTCGCCGCCGTGACGAAGCTCCTCGACGAGGCGCCCGGCGACGGCGAGGCGCTCGATCTGGTCATCGGGCTCGATCCTTCGATCCCGCAGCGACGGGGGCTCCTCGAGCGCGGGCGCGATGCGGTGCTCATGGCCCTCCACGAGTCGCCTGGTCATCTCGAGAACCAGCGGCGTCTTGCGCGCATCTCGCACGCGCTCGGGGACTCCGCGCTCGAGCAGTCCGCGCTCTCGTGCGCCGTCGCGCTGGGCGGGCCCGACGGCTCGAGCGAGCAGATGGTGGTGCTCCTCGGCAGCAAGAAGCCGCGCGTACCGCAGGTCGCGATGACCGAGACGATGGTGAAGCAGGTCCTCGCCCCCGGCGACGACGGTCCGGTCGCCGAGCTGTTCGCCGCGCTCGGCCCCACGCTCGGCGAGTCCCTCGGCCCGCAGCTCGCCGCCCTCGCCGTGACCAAGAAGGACCGCGTCGATCCGCGCGCCGGCATCTCGCTCCGCAACGAGATCGCGACGTGGGCCGGCGCGTTCGGCATCAAGGAGTTCGATCTCTACATCGGCGGCAAGGATCCCGGCGGGGTGCAGGGCATCCCGGGCGACACGCCTGCCATCGTGGTCGGCTCCGGGGTCAACGCTCCGCTTTCGCCGACCACGCGCGCGCGCGTCGCACGCGAGCTGCTCGCCATCGTGCGCGGCACCACCGTCACGCGCTGGCGCGACGACACCACCATCGCCGCCATCGTCGTTGCCGCATGCAACATCGCGAAGGTGCCGGTCGACCATCCGCCCTTCGCGGTCCTCGCGGAAGTGGAGCGCCTCATCGGCAAGGCCATCAGCAGGAAGACGAAGGCGGCCATCGCGCCCATCTGCAAGATGTTCGTGTCGAGCGGGCAAGATGCACGGCAATGGGCGGCGCGCGCGCGGGCCTCGCA
>JAYTZB010000113.1:0-4239 GCA_043742085.1 Polyangiaceae bacterium | reverse complement strand
CGGATGCGCGCGAGGCGATCGCCGCCGCGAAGGCCACGGGGCTCCTCGGGCCGAGCAGCGATGTGCGCGCGCGGATGCGGGCGCGGCTCGTCGGGGCGTTGCCGGGCGGGGGAGGGAGCGGGGGCGAGGGCGGAAGCGGAGGCGAGGGCGGAGGCGGAGGCGCGGGGTTGCCGAAGGCGCCGCTCTGGGTGGTCGCCGCCGCGCTCGCGGTCGGGGGCGCGGCCGGGTTCCTCGTGCCGCGGGCGCCCGTCGAGCGCGTCATCGTGGTGAATGCGCCGGCTGCTTCCGCGCCGATATCGGTCGTCGCTGCCGCGGCCTCGCCGGGTCTGCCGTCGATCGACACCAAGGATCTCCCGTCGGCGCCGAGCGTTGCTGCCGGTACGAACGCCAGCGCCGTTGCGTCGGCGGCGCGCGGCGGAGACGACCTCGCCGCGGAGCGGGCCGCGCTCGATGTCGCGCGGACGGCGCTCGGCCGCGGGGACGGCGCAAATGCGCTCGCGGCGTGTGACGAGCACGCCCGCAAGTTCCCGCGCGGCGCGCTCGGCGAGGAACGCGAGGCCATCGCGGTGCAGGCCCTCGTGCTCGAGCATCGCATCGACGACGCGCGCGCGCGGGCGGAGCGCTTCCGGAAGACGCATCCGAGGAGCATCCTTCTCCCCGCGGTGCTAGCAGCCGCAGGGGTCGAACCGTGAGGCACCGGAACATCGTCCGCAGTTCAGCCGCCGCGGCGCTCGTGGTCGCGCTCGGCGTCGCTGCATTTGCCTGCGCGGGCATCACCGTCACCGCGTGCAACGCGCGCATCGTCGACGTCGGGACCAACGACGCCGGCGGCGCGAGCCCCAGCGCGGCCCGCGTCGACTCCGGGCTCGTGCCCTCGCAGTATGGATGCGCCGAGTTCATCGACGACCAGGTCCAGACGCTCCGCCAGGGCACGTGCGGCGGCGCCTGCTCGGCGACGCCCGCGACGCCGTATCCCCTCGACTCGAAGGCGAACGTCCTCGCCGCCACCGCGGGCCAGTGGAGCTTTTGCGAGGGCACGCTGGGACCCGTCGAGGCGGTGGGCATCGAGCTCACGCCGGGCTGCCGTGTCTTCTTCCTGCGCAAGGACGCGAACGGCGTCGTGGTCCGTGGCACCGAGGCGCGCTTCCAGGCCTCCTACGACATCTACGATCCGCGACCGGATGGCATGCCCCGGCGCATCGATATCCACTTCGAAGATCGCACGACGGTCACCTTCGACGTCGAGGCCTGGAAGTGTCCGGAGCACCTCCGCCTCGTGTCGCCCGACCGGCGCGTCGAGCTCGCGCCGGATTTCGGAGACGCGGGTCGCCCCAACCCGGTGGCTTCGCTCGACGCCCCGCGCGCGTGCGGTCAGCTTCTCTGATCAGCTACTCGTCAGCTACTCGGCGAGCGCTTCGCCGATGAGCCGCTTCTGCTCGAGGTCGTGGCTCGCCTTGCTGCCGGTGGCCGGGCTCGCCGCTGCCGGGCGCGCGACGACGGAGAGCGGAAGCCGCTCGCCGATGATCCCGCGCAGGTTGGCGTTGAGGAAGTACCAGGGACCCATGTTGCGTGGCTCCTCCTGGACCCAGACGAGGCGCGTGCCGTCGGCGTAGACGGCGAGCGCCTTGATGAGCTCCGGTCCGAGCGGATAGAGCTGCTCGAGGCGCACGATGGCGACGTCTTGACGCTTGAGCACGCGCCGCGCATCGAGGAGGTCGTAGTAGACCTTGCCGGTGCAGAGGAGAACGCGCTTCACGTTGCGCGGATCGGTCTCGGCATCGGGGATCACGCGCTGGAATGAGCCCTTCGACAGATCGGCGGTGGTCGAGACCGCCTCCTTGTGACGGAGCAGGCTCTTCGGCGTGAAGATGACCAGCGGCTTCCGCCAGGGTCGCAGCACCTGACGACGGAGGACGTGGAAGAGCTGCGCGGGCGTGGTGAGGTTGCAGACCTGGATGTTGTCGGACGCGGAGAGCTGCAAGAAGCGCTCGATGCGCGCGCTCGAGTGCTCGGGTCCCTGACCCTCGTAGCCGTGCGGCAGCAGCATGGTGAGGCCGGAGAGCCGGAGCCACTTGTCCTCGGCGGAGACGATGAACTGGTCGATGATGACCTGCGCGCCGTTCACGAAGTCGCCGAACTGCGCCTCCCAGATGACGAGGCCTTCGGGGCAGTCGAGGCTGTAGCCGTAGTCGAAGGCGAGGACGCCCTGCTCGGACAGCGGGGAGTCGTAGACCTCGAATTTTCCGTTGTGCTGCTCGCCGAGCTTGGCGAGCGGCGTGTAGCGCTGGCCGTTCTGCGTGTCGTAGATGGTCGCGTGGCGATGCGAGAACGTCCCGCGGCGCGAGTCCTGACCGGAGAGGCGGATGCGGCGACCCTCGGCGACGAGCGACGCGAACGCGAGATGCTCGGCGGTGCCCCAGTCGAACGGCGTGTTCGTCGCGACGCGGTCGCGGCGCAGATCGAGGAGCGCCTTGATCTTGGGGTTGATGTGAAAGCCTTCGGGGAGCTCGGAGAGCCGGGTCGCGAGATCGTTCAGCTTCGCCTCGCTGACGCGCGTGTCGACCTCCTCGACGCGTGCGTCGGGGCCGCCGTAATAGGGCGTCCAGATGCCCTCCATCGCGGAGGGAGCCCGGAGCCAGTCGCCCTTCTTCTCGTCTTCGAGGGCCTGCTCGAGGGCGGCCTGGCGCTCGGTCTTGAGCTTGTCGCCGAGCTCGGTCGTGATCTGACCGGAGCGTGCGAGCTTGTTGACGTAGACCTCGCGCACCGTCGGCTTGTGATCGATGAGCTGGTACATGACCGGCTGCGTGAAGCGCGGCTCGTCGCCCTCGTTGTGGCCGTAGCGGCGGTAGCAGAGCATGTCGATGACGACGTCCTTGCCGAACCGCTGGCGGAACTCGATGGCGAGGCGCGTGACCTGGATGACCGCCTCGGGATCCTCACCGTTCACGTGGAAAACAGGCACCTTCATCATCCGCGTGATGTCGGTGCAGTAGCGCGTGGAGCGTGAGTCCTGCGGGAGCGTCGTGAAGCCGATCTGGTTGTTCACGACGAGGTGGACGGTTCCGCCCGTCGAGTAGCCCTCGAGGCCCGCCATGTTGAGCGTCTCGGGGATGACGCCCTGGCCCATGAACGCCGCGTCGCCGTGGATGAGGAGCGGCATGACGCCGAGGCGCTTCTGGCGATCCTGCTTGGCGCGGACACGACCCTCGACGACGGGGTTCACGAACTCGAGGTGGCTCGGGTTGAACGCGAGCGAGAGGTGGACCTTGCGGCCCGTCGACGTGATGCGGTCGGCAGAGGCGCCGAGGTGGTACTTCACGTCGCCGCGCCCCAGGTTGCGCTCGGGGTTCGAGTCGCGGAACGCCGCGAAGATCTCGCGCACGTTCTTGCCCATGATGTTGGCGAGCACGTTGAGGCGACCGCGATGGGCCATGCCCATGACGATCTCCTCGATGCCGTGACCGGCGGCGTAGTCGATCAGGAGATCGAGCGTCGCGATCATGCTCTCGGCGCCCTCGGCGGAGAACCGCTTCGAGCCGAGGAAGTTCTTGTGCACGAACTGCTCGAAGATCTCGGCGTCCGTGAGGCGCGTGAGGACGCGGATGGTCTCGTCGCGATCGAGCGAAGCGCGGTTCTTCGTCGACTCCATGGCGTTCTGGAGCCAATCGCGAGCCTCGGGCTCCTCGATGTGCGTGAACTCTACACCGATCGATCCGCAGTAGGTCTCGGAGAGGTGCGCGATGATCTCGCGGAGCGTCGCGCGCTCCGGGATGCCGGCGACGCCGACGGTCGGGAAGGTGACGTCGTAGTCGGACTCGGTCAGGCCGAAGTTCGAGAGCTCGAGCTCGGGCGCGGCCTCCGGCGGCGTGCCGAGGGGATCGATCTTCGCGAAGAGGTGGCCGCGCACGCGGTACGCGTTGACGAGCTGGTAGACGCGGCCCTGGAGCGCGGCGGCGGCGAGGAGACGCTCGTCACGCGAGGGGCTGAGCTGACCGGAGGCCTGGCTGTCGGCGGCGGTGGGGACGACGCCGTACGACGAGCCGTTGCGCTGGCTGGGGACGCCGTCGATGTTCGGGAGCGCCGGCGCCGCGAACGGTGACAGCGCGCGTGCGCCGTTGCCGTTCCCGTTGGCGGTCGCGTGGCCGTTGCCGTTCGCGGCATGCGTGCCGTTCGCGGCTCCGTTGCCCGGAGCGGTCTGGCTGCTACCCGGAGGCGGGACGCGGTCGCCCCGCTCGAACG
>JAYTZB010000112.1:0-2880 GCA_043742085.1 Polyangiaceae bacterium | reverse complement strand
CTGGGCGAGGAGCTCCACGCCTTGGCCCTTGTCGTCGAGCCAGCGGCCCGCGGTGGTGCCGTCGGGCTCGTGGTAGTCGAAGTGCCACGCGCGCGCGTTTGCGGCGAGCCAGATCTGGCGCGTCGGACGCTGCGTGTTGACCACGGCCTTCTTCTTGTCCGCGAAGGTCAGCGTGAGCACGTCGCCGGACCGCTCGATGTCGACCACCTCGGCATCCACGTCCTTCAGCATGTCCTCGATGGCACGCAGCGCGATGTCGGCGATCTTCTGGTAGCGGGAATCGTCCATCACGCGGCCCTCGGGTCTCGGTTCGGCTCTCAGTTCAGCGAAAACGGAAGGCTGAGCACGAACGTCGCGATGGTCGCGTCGAAGGTGGTGCCGTCGGGGCGATGCATCTGGTAGGTGCCGTGCATCTCGCCGCGCGGCGTGGTCAGCACGCATCCGCTGGTGTACTCGAACTGGTCGCCCGGGTTCAGAAACGGTTGCTGGCCGACGACGCCCGGACCGCGGACCTCCTCGATGCGACCGTCGCCGTCGGTGATCACCCAGTGGCGGCTCTTCAGCTGCGCGGGGGCGCTGCCGTCGTTCGCGATACGAACCGTGTAGGCAAAAACATAGCGGCGAACACGCGGCGACGACTGCTCCGGTACGTAGACGGCGCGGACGTTGACACTGATGCCTTCGGTGGTGGCCGTGGACACGGTGCCATGCCTACCACATTCGTGTAGGATCCGCGCGGTTGCACAACGCTGAGGGGGTCAGCAGCGGATGAGCCAGCAGCAGATGATGATGGATGACGAACAACGCGCGCTCGCAGCGCTGGGCCCCGCGCTCGCGTCCGTCGACGACGCACACATCGTGCGGCCGAGCGCCGATCCCCATGCGGCGGCGGCGACGGCGCTGCTCGTCGCCGATTACCTGGGACAGCCCGAGCTGAGCACGCAGGTCCGTGCCGCGGGTCTCGGCGCCGATCACGTGACGCTGCTGCACGATCTCTCACGCGCGATCATCGCGATCGTGACGAAGCTAGGTGGTGACTACCTCCCGGATGCGCAGGGCATTCCCGGCGATCTCGTGGCGCGCGGGGAGGCGGTGCGCACCACCATCACCGCAGCGCTCGAGAAGGCGATGCCCGACGACCCCGAGGTGAGGATGTGGCTCGAGGCCATTCGTCTGGGGTCCGGCGTCGTCGATCTCGTCTACGATCTGCGAACGCTGGGCGAGATCTGCACGCACAAGGGCGCGCAGAGCGAGGCCACGGCGAGCGCGGCGCGAGCGGCCTTCGCCGCCGCCGACGCTGTCGAGTTCGCGCTGCGCACCGGTGACACCGCGGAACAGACCGCGAGCCGCAACACCATCGCGCGGCTGTGGACGCTGTTCGTGCCGGCCTACGAGCGAGCCGCTGTCGCAGGTCGCACGCTGACGCGCAGCTCCGGCAAGGAGCGGCAGTTCCCTCCGCTCGCGCTCGTTGCCTCGCACCGTCGCGCTCGCCGTCGTCCCGTCTCGCTCGTGCCGGCGGCGCGCCGTTCGACAGCGCCGGGGACCGGGCGCTCGAGCCGGCCGCCCCCGCTGCACGCCAGCGTGGCGAAGCCGCTGTCGCTACCGAAGCCGGCGTCCCTGCCGAAGCTTGCCGTCATGCCGGTGGCGGCGCTCGACGTCGAGATGGTGGAGATGGCCGACGAGGACGTGATCGCGGCCGCGCCCAGCAAGGCTCCCTCCGCCCCGCCCACCGCCGCGGAGCGGCAGAGCTGGTCGGATACGCGCATCGCACACCGGCAAGCCATCGAGATCGAGGTGGGCATCTCGAGCCAGTCGAATTTCTACGTGGGGTTCACCGAGAACCTGTCGGCGAGCGGAGTCTTCGTCGCGACCTATGTGGCGAAGCCGATCGGTGCGCGCGTCGACGTCGTCCTCGGGTTCCCCAACGGCGAGCAGATGAAGCTCACCGGCCTGGTGCGGTGGCTGCGCGAGGCCAGCACCGACGGTTGGCCGGGAATGGGCGTTCAGTTCGAGACGCTCGCACCCGACGACGAGGCCAGGATCCGGAAGTTCTTGTCGCTGCGCGATCCGTTGTTCTACGACGATTGACCGCATGACACAGTCTCGCGCCCGGTCGCCTCGCCTCAGCGGCGTCGCACTCAAGAACCTCGCTCGCTTCGCGCGGACGCGCATCGGCGGGATGGCGCTCCAGCGCATCCTCCGCTCCGACCTCGGCGTGGATCGTCTCGAGGCGCTGCCCGATGCGCTCCGCGCCGACGTTCCGCTCGACACGCGCGCGCATTCGGGGCGCGCTCCCCGGTCGCATGCGAGCCAGGATCTGCCGTGGCCTGCTCCGGGTTGGGCACCCACCAGCGCGACGCTCACCGCCGCCTACCTCGAAGGGCGGCTCTCTCCGCGCGACGTGGTCATGCACGCGCTCGCCGAGGCCCGCAGGTTGGCCGCGCAGACGCCCGGCGTCGGCCCCATCCTCGATTATGCCGACGAGGTCGCGCTCGCCGAGGCTACCGAGTCCGAGAAGCGATGGCGCGAGCGCCGTCCGCTCGGTCCGCTCGACGGCGTGCCGTGGGCAGTGAAGGAGCAGACGTCGGTGCGCGGCCTGCCGCGCAAGGGCGGAACGTCATTCCTCGACGGGAAGCCTCAAGCCCGTGACGCGACCACCGTGGCGCGCATCCGCGCCGCAGGCGCCATCACGCTCGGCACCACGCCGATGACCGAGTTCGGGATGACGCCCAACGGCGCCAACTCGAAGCGCCCCATGCCCCGCAACCCGCACGCCACCGATCGCCTCGCCGGCGGCTCCTCGACCGGCTCGGGCGTCGCGGTCGCCACCGGTGTCGTGCCGTTCGCGCTCGGCGCCGACGGCGGCGGGTCGATCCGCAT
>JAYTZB010000111.1:0-5084 GCA_043742085.1 Polyangiaceae bacterium | reverse complement strand
ACGTTGGCGATGGTTGCGGTCGCTGCTGCTGCTCTGCTCGCCTGCGGGTCCACCAGCAGCGATGCGACGAGCGGCGGCGCCACGGATGCGGGCCGCGATCGCCGGCTTTCTGCGCCGATTCATCCCGCCGCGTCGTGCCTCGTGACCATCGAGACACCTGAGCTACTCCCCACGATGCACGTGCCCGAGGGCACGGTGATCACCTACGACTCGAACCCTCCGTCGAGCGGTCCGCACTACCCGGTCTGGGCGAATTTCCAGGAGTACACGGCGCCGCTCGACGAGGGGTATCTCGTCCACAGCCTGGAGCACGGCGCGGTGGCGCTGCTCTACAAATGTGAAGCGACGGCGCCGGGCTGCGCGCAGACCATCGACGCGCTCCGCAAGATCCGTGACTCGCTCGCCAGCGATCCGTCGTGCGATCCGGCGATCCGCGTGCGCGTGATCATCGCGCCGTTCCCGCGGCTCGACGTGCCGGTGGCCGCGGTGGCGTGGGGCATCACGTACAAGGCGGAGTGCGTCGACGTGCCGACGCTCACGCAGTTCGCGAAGGACAACTACGCGATGAGCCCGGAGAACATCTGCGCGCCCGGGCGGACGTTCTAGCCGACGCGCGGTCCCTTGGGGGGCTCCGGCGCATAGGCGTCGTCGAAGTGAGCTGCCTTCTTCTTCGCCTCTTCGGCGTCGTGCTGCTCCTTCGCCTGCGCGACGCCCTCCGCGGTGGTGGGCTCCGGCGGATGCGGGTTCGAGCCGGGCGCGGGCTGCGGCGCCGGCGCCTGCGTGCCACCCGCGCGATGCGCGACGTGCGTGAAGGCCTTGTCGAGCTCGTTGGCGACGCTCTCGAACGCCTTGCCGACCTCCTTCGCGCCGTCCTTCACGGCGCCCTCGATCTTGTCGGTGGGCAGCTTGTCGACGGCGCCCTTGGCGGCGCGGAAGAGAAGATTCAGGCCCTGCTTCAGATCGTCGACCGGCTTCGGCTTCTCATCGCTCATGGTGCGAGGATGATGACCATGCCCTGGCAGGCTGTCCAGGGAATCAGCCGGCCTTGATGCGCGAGATCGACACGGGGGCCCAGGCGGTCACGCGGTTTCGGCCGGTGCGCTTGGACACGTAGAGCGCTTCGTCGGCGCCCTTGAACAGCTCGTCCCAGGTGCTGCCGGCCTCGGGGAACGTCGCGATGCCGACCGAGCACGTCACGCTGAGCGGTCCGGTCGGGGTGTTGAAGACGGTGGCCTCGAGCTCCTCGCGGATGCGCTCGCCGAGGAGCGCAGCGCCGGCCTCGTCGGTCTGCTCGCAGAGGACGATGAACTCCTCGCCGCCGAACCGCGCCACCACGTCGGTGGCCCGCTTCTGCTTCTTGAGGATGTCGGCGAGCCCCTTGATGACGACGTCGCCCATGTCGTGACCGTAGGTGTCGTTGACCTTCTTGAAGAAGTCGATGTCCGTGATGAGCACCGAGAGCTTGCGACCGAAGCGCGAGGCCGCCGCCACCTTCGCCGCCGCCTGGTCGAGCATCGCGCGCTTGTTGAACAAACCGGTCAAGCCGTCAGTGGTGGCCATCGTCTCGAGCTTTTGGACCATGCGGGCGTTGGACAGGCTGACCGCGAGGTGGCTCGCGAGGACCTCCAGCGTGGGACGCACGGTGTCGCCGAACGCGTGACGGCGCTTGGCTCCCAGGATGAGCGTGCCGAGCGGTCGCCCGTGATGGAGGAGCGGAAGGACGAGGAGCGAGGGAATGTTCGGCCAGGGCAGTCGCTTGGAGAGGACGACCTGGTGCGCCGGGTCGAACTCGCCCTTGTACGGAAGGGGAAAGCGGTTGGTCACGACCATCGAGACGAGGCCGGTGTTCTGCTTGAAGCGCTGTCCGACCAGGTCCTCGATCTCGCCGCCTTCGCTGCGCGCGGCGCAGACCTCGTGCATCTTCGCCGACTCGTCCCAGATGGTGACGGCCGCGAGCTCGAAGCTGGCGATCTCGCGCGCGGCACGCACGCCGGCCTCGACGACGTCCTTCTCCGAGAGCGCGGCGCCCAGCGCCTGCGCGGCGCGATAGAGCTTGCCTTGCTCGACCTTCGCGCGCTCGAGCTGCACGAACACGCGTTCGTTCTGGATGGCGCGAAGGCAGTAGCGCGCCGCCTGCGCCACGAGCTCGTGCTCGGCGGCGGTGAACGCGCGGTTCTCGATGCGATCGAGCGCGAGGACGCCGCGCACGATACCGTCGTCGACGACGGGGATGGCCGCGAGCGCGCGAACCGGGCACGCGTTCGCGTAGTACGGCACCTTGTACGAGGGGCGCAGGTTGGAGAGCAGCACCGCCTCCTTGTTGGAGACGACCGCCGCGAGGACACCGTCGCCGATGGAGAACGGCGCGTCGCGGATCTCGTCCGACGCCGTCGAGAGCTCGCTGATGCGGAGGTGCGTGCCCGAATCGGTGCGCCAGAGCAGCACCGCGGTGTGGAGGTCCAGGCAGCGACGCAGCAACTCCAGTGCATAGTGCACGGATTGATGGATCTCTTCGACACTGGAGCGCGCCAGGCGCTCCTCGGCGTCCTCCTTGTGAGCGGTGGCCTCGCCGGCACCGAGCAGACGGTAGCTCCGCGCATCGTCGCGGAGCCGCTCCAGCTCGCGCTCGACGCGGCCGCGCGCCGTCAGACGGATCCGCGCCACCTCGGCGCGTAGGAGGAGCAAATTGAGGAGCGCGAACGCGAATGCGAAACCGGCCTGCGTGGCCAGCGCCTCCCAGCTCGTCTCGCCGAGGGTCTTGTGACGGATGGCGGCGTCGAGGGCGACCACCCATGCCACCGTGGCGAGCCCCGGAGCCGGTCGACCGAACGACGCGACGAGCGCAACGAGGACGTACGTGGCAGGCGAGAAGCGCCCCGACAGCGTGCCGTCGTAGCGAAGGAGGGCGGCGTCGAGGCCGACGGCAAGCAGCGCGCCCAGCTCGAAATCGAGGAGGAACTTCGCGTCGCCCGTGAGGCGCAGCTTCGCGCGGAGCTTCTTGACGAGGAGCAGCGCCCAGATCACGGCCGCCAGCACGGGCAGCGGTCCCAGCGCGGCCGTCGCTCCTCCGCCGAAGACGACGTAGGCCGCCAGGGCGCAGGTCAGCGCGAGTCCGTATCCCATGCGGGCGATCCGCCGGACCAGGAGAGACGCGCGGACGAGAGAATCCATCCCATAGCCGCGTATCAGGGCGCGATCGGAACGGGCAAACACATGGCAATTCCGGCAACTTGGTTGACAGGGACGCCGCAGAAAGACGCGGCGGGCGAGACCGCGTACAACTCTCCGGTGACCGACGAAGCGGCGCCGAGGCAGCCGAAAGGCTTCACCGGCGCGCCCGTGACCGGCGCGCTCGTGGCGGTGAACGTCGGCGTGTTCGCGGCCCAGGTCTATCTCGCGGGTGGCCTGGGCTACCTGCACGGAATGCCGGACTCGGTGCTGCGCTGGCTCGGCGCCAACGCGTCGCTCTGGACCATCTCCGACACCCGGCTCGAGACGCTCGTGACCTCGTGCTTTCTGCACTCGTCGATCCAGCACCTCTTCATCAACATGCTGATCCTCTGGCAGGTGGGGCCGCTCCTCGAGCGCGCCATCGGATCGGCGCGCTTCTTCCCGCTGTATCTCGCGTCGGGGATCGTCGCTGGCGCATCGAGCGCGATCATGGGGCGCTTCTTCGCTCCCACCGTGAGCTTCGGCGCGTCCGGCGCGCTGTGCGGCATCATCGCCGCTGCCATCGTGGTCGGTGTGCGCACGGAGGGCTGGCGCGGCGAGCTGGCCATCGGCATGGGGCGCTGGCTCGCGCTGTTCGTGCTCATCGGCCTCGTCCGCGTAGCGCTGGATCGCAGCCTTTTTCCCGGGATCGCGCAGATCGACAATGCCGCGCACATCGGCGGCGCGCTCGGCGGCGCGGTGGTCGCCACGACCTGGCAGCGCGGCTTCACCTACGAGCACCGCGCGCAGCGCATGGTCATTGCGCTGTGCATCGGCATCATCCTCGCGGCCGGCGCGACCGTCTACGTCCGCAACCGGACCGACCCGTACCTCTACATGAACGTCGACGAGCGCATGCAGGCCGCCTACTCGGCCTTCCAGGCTGGCCACTGCGACCGTGCGCGGATCGCGATGGACCGCGCCATCCAGATGGATCCGAAGAACCGGTTCATCCGGGCCGGCGGCGACGAGATCGCGCGCGAGTGCTCGGACCCGAACAGCGATCGACCATCACCACGCCTCCGGCAGTGACGATGGTGCACCCGCGGCGAGTGAGCTCCTCGCGCCAGGCTCAGTCTTCGAGCAGCGCGCGCAGCCGCGACGACGCGCGGTAGGCCTCGCCGAGCGCAAGCGCGATGGCGCGCGAGCTCTTCACCCGCGCGCGCAGCAGGCTCCGCGGAACGCGCAGCGCGAACAGCGACGCGGTGGGCACGCGTGGATGGTGGCCCCCCTCCTGCGCGCTGGCGAGCGCAGCCTGCGCACCCTTCGAGAGGAGGAACGGGACGAGGAACGCGAGGTCGTCGCCCGGATCGCGCGGCGCGAGCACGTAGAACTCGGTCGACATGGCCAGCGGCCGACCCTTCGCGAGCGCGACGGCGCTCGGATGAACGAGCGCGATCTGCCGTAAATAGGGGCGTAAACGCGAGACGACGAGATCGCCGGCCCGCGCTCGCTTCTTCGTGCTCTTGCCGCCGGCGCCGTCGCGCAGCGCCCCGGCGACGTCGAGGACGCCGTCGCGCGCGTGCGACGTGTCGAGTACGACAGCGTCGCGGGCGCCGGAGCCCGCGCTCGGATCGATGCGCTCGCGGCGCTCGACGACCAGATCGCCGAGCGGCACGCCGTCACCGTTCGTCGCCGCGCCGCCGGCGAGGACATGACGCTCGGGCGCGAGGACGTACTCCGGCGCGAGGTCGGCAAGCGTGCGCACCGCGAACCTCACGATGCGAAGCCCTCCGCATCGAGGAACGGCGCGAGCTCGGCGAGGACCTCGTCGAGATCGTGAGCGAGCGGAGCGCCGCCGTCACGGCCGGCGGGCGGAGCGCCGGAGGCGTCCTTCCCGGAGCGCTCGCTCACCGCGAACAGCGCGCGCTCGC
>JAYTZB010000110.1:0-3498 GCA_043742085.1 Polyangiaceae bacterium | reverse complement strand
TGACGTGAGCGACGATCCCACCCTGCCGGAGCTGGCGCGTCGCGTTGCGATGGCCATCCGCGACGGGCGCGAGCACCTCGGTGTCACGTTCGAGGAGCTAGTGGCGATCGTCGGCGAGGGCCCCGCCGGGCGTGCGCCGATCCTGCAGACCATGTGTGGTGACGCGAAGCCTCCGGCCGCTCTGGACCTGAGCCTGACCGTGCATCGGTCCTCGTCGCCGTCGACCACCATCGAGCTGACCTACGACGCTTCGCTCTTCGAGCACGCGCGGATGGTGGACATGCTCGCGCAGCTCCAGGGCCTGCTGGCGCAGGCTGCCGACGCGCCGGACACGCCCGTGATGGCCATGTCGCTCGTCTCGGAGGCGGCGCGCTCGGTGCTCCCCGATCCAACGGCGCCTCTCGGCGACACGTGGCACGGCGCCGTCTCCACGGTGTTTGCAGACGTGGCCGCGGCGCATCCGGAGCGGCTCGCGGTGCGCGATCCCAACGAGACGTGGACGTACGGCGAGCTCGAAGAGCGGTCGAACCAGCTCGCGCACCATCTCCTCGACGCGGGGTGCGTGCGCGGCGATCGGGTGGCGATCATCGCACACCGCAGCGCATCGCTGGCGTGGGCCGTGCTCGGGGTCCTGAAGGCCGGCACCGCCTTCGTCATGGTGGACCCGTCGTATCCGGGTGCGCGCATCATCGCGACGCTCCAGGCCGCGAAGCCGCGCGCCGTGTTGCGCGTCGCAGACGGAGCGCCGCTCGATGCAGGCGTCGATGCGTGGCTCGCCACCGCCGACCTCCTGGTGCGCGAGGAGCTGCCCGGCAAGAGCCACGCGACCGCGCTCTTCGCGTCGGCCAGGAAGACCCGCCCCGAGGTCACACTCGGTCCCGACGACCTCGCGTACGTGGCGTTCACGTCCGGCTCGACCGGGCGACCGAAGGGAGTGCTCGGGCGCCATGGGCCGCTCTCGCACTTTCAGCCGTGGCGCGTCCGCGAGTTCCGCCTCGTTCCGGACGACCGCATCAGCATGCTGTCGGGCCTCGCGCACGATCCGCTGCATCGCGATCTCTTCACGCCGCTTCAGCTCGGCGCGAGCCTCCACGTACCGGAGGCGGACGCCCTCCGCGTGCCCGGTCAGCTCGCTCGCTGGATGGCGACGGAAGGCATCACCGTCGCGCACATGACGCCGCAGTTCGCGCAGCTGCTCTCCCCCAGCGGCGCCGGCACGGAGCGGCTCGACGCGCTTCGACGCGTTTTTCTGGTGGGCGACGCGTTGAAGCGCGCCGACGTCGAGCAACTCCGACGCGTCGCGCCCAACGCTTTGTGTGTCAACTACTACGGCGCGACCGAGACGCAGCAGGCGCTCAGCTATCACGTCGTGGACGACGATGCGGACGGCGGCGCCACCATGGCGCTGGGACGCGGCACGCCGGACGTGCAGCTGCTCGTGGTCGCCGGGAAGGGTCAGCTCGCCGGCCTCGGTGAGCTCGGCGAGCTCTACTTCCGCAGCCCGCATCTGTCGGCGGGCTACCTCGACGACGAGGAGCTGACCCGCGCGCGCTTTCTTCCGAATCCGTTTCGCGTTGCCGCCGGTGACCGGGTCTATCGCACCGGCGATCTCGGCCGCTATCGCGCAGGAGGCGTCGTCGAGTTCGCCGGCCGCGCCGATCGCCAGGTCAAGGTGCGCGGCTTTCGCGTCGAGCTCGGTGACGTCGAGACGGTGCTCGCGAGCCACCCTTCGGTCCGCGAGGTCGCCGTCGAGGTCCGCCCAGGACCGACCGGTGAGGGCCGCCTCGTCGGCTACGTGACCCGACGCGGCGCGGCCGAGCCGACGCCGGAGGAGCTGCGAGCCTTCATCGTGGGCCACCTTCCCGACTACATGGCGCCGAGCGCCTTCGTCGTGCTCGATGCGCTGCCGCTGACACCGAACGGCAAGCTCGATCGGCGGTCACTGCCCCCGCCCTCGACGGCGCCACGTTCTGCGCCGGTGTCCGTCTCTTCGCCGCTCGAGGCGATGATCGCCGACATCTTCGCCCGCGTCCTTCGCGTCGAGCACGTCGGCGCTCACGACGACTTCTTCGCGCTCGGCGGCCACTCGCTCCTCGCCATGCAAGTGGTGGCGCGGCTCCGGGACGCGACCGAGCGCGAGCTCTCGGTCGCGCTGCTCTTCGAGGCGTCCACGCCAGCCACCCTGGCCGCGCGAATGGCCAACGCCGATGCCGAGCTCGCGCCGCCACACGTCACGGCTACGCAGGATGACGCGAGCGCGGCCATCTCGTTCGTCCAGAGCTCGATCCTGGCGTGGGAGCGGAAGCGGGCTCCATCGACGACGTGGTCGGCGGCTGTACGCTTGCGCGTCCGTGGCCCGCTCGACCGCGACGTGCTCGGTGAAGCCGTCACGCGGCTGCTGACCCGTCAGGATGCGCTTCGCCGCACGTTCGACGTGCGCGGCGAGGTCGTCACCGTCGGCCTTGCATCGGCGGAGCAGCCGGTCACGCTGGTCCGCGCCCCCGACTCCGGCGAGGACCTCGACGCGTGGGTCGATCGCTTCTGTGACGAGCAGGGAAACAGCGTTCCTTTCGTGCTCGACGGCTCGCCGTTGGTGCGCTTCTTCGTGCTCGAGCGAGCTCACGACGAGCACGTGGTGCTCATGACGTGGCACCAGCTCGTCAACGATCCCTCGTCCGACCGCATGACCGGCGAGGAGCTCTTCGCGCACTACACGGCGGTCACCCAGGGCGCCGCGGCGCAGGCGAAGGCCCCGCCGCCGCCAATCCGCTACGTCGACTATGCCGCCTGGGAGCGTGCGTGGTTCGACGGGGATGGCCAGGGGCGCATCGCAGCGGCGCGGGCACGGCTGGAGGCCGTGCGGCCGCTCTCCATCGGCGATCACGACCTGCCGATCGGGACCGCCGCACACGATCGCAAGTTCCGCCTCGACGAAGCGCAGAGCACGGCGCTCAACCGGCTATGCGCGTCGGTCGACGCGTCGCCGTTCATGGTGATGGCAGCGACGCTGTCCATCGTCCTCGCACGGTGGTCGGGCCACGACGAGATCCCCATCATGGCGCCGGTGAGCTTGCGCAACGCGCGCTCGGAGCTCGACGGCGTCATGGGGCGCTTCTTGAACTGGATCCCCATCGTCGTGCCGACGGCCGGCGACCCGACCGTGGGCGAGCTGATCACGCGCGCGCGACGGGCCATCCTCGATGCCTACGCCAACGACCGGGCCCCCGCCGCGCGTGTCTTCGGCACCGAGGACGTGTTCGAGCATCCGCTGAACCGCGTGCTGCTGAACATGCAGACCGCGGAGGACGCGGCACTGGCGATGATCAGCACGTGCGACCTCGTCGTCCAGCAAGAGGAGATCGCGCTCCGCTCCGGCGCTCGCAATGCGCTCGCGTTCTTCTTCGGCGTGACGGGCTCCACGTTCTACGTGGGTGCGCGCGGCGCAGCCCACGCGTTCTTGCCGTCCACCATCGCGGACAAGGTGGACGAGGTTCGCGC
>JAYTZB010000109.1:0-6010 GCA_043742085.1 Polyangiaceae bacterium | reverse complement strand
CTCGAACGCGCGCTCCACCTCCAGCCGCACGACGCGAAGGGCCAGGATCTCCTCGCCGTCGTGTACTTCCGGCTCGGGCTCTATCCGCGCGCCATCTCGATCTACGAGCAGCTCCGCCGCACGAGCCCGCGCGATCCCGCGCTGCTCCTGAACCTCGCGCTCTGCTACCTGAAGACCGGCCAAGCCGGCCTCGCCCGACGCGACCTCGAGCAGCTGCTCGCCGTGAACCCCTCGCATGCGCGCGCGTGGGGCTATCTCGGTCTTGCCTGTGAGCGCCTCGGCGCGCTCTCCGATGCGCAGAAGGCCTTCGAGCAGGGCGGTCACGGACAGATGGCGCGACGAATGGCCGACCGCCGTGCGTCGCAGGCGCCGCCGGCCATGATGCAGCACGAGGAGATGAGCCCGTCGCGCGAGGTGCGGGACGTCGTCGCCGCCGCCTACGAGGAGCTCGATGCCGGCGAGCTGAGCTTCGCGCTCGCCGAGCCCGTGAGCGACTCGCATTCGCGCGACAACTCGCCGGACAGCTGGCGGCCCATCGAGCTCGGTCAGATGCAGCGGACGCGGCCCGATGGCGTGCCGCACTCCATGCGTGGCGAGCAGCTCGCTGCCGAGTCGAAGAACCCCGACACCAAGGACGGCCCGCCTCCCGTTGCGCTGCCTCAGCTCGGTGGACCGCCGTCGGCGGGCCATCGCAACACGCTGATGGTCGGCGTGGCACCGCCCCACGCTGCGGCGGATCTCGAGGCGCTGAGCCGACTTCCCTCGCCGCGTCCGCCTACGTTCGCGGTCGAGGAGATGGGCAGCGCGAGCGGCGCCGGTCGCAGGGTCCGCACCGCTCCCCTGCCCGCGGTCCGCATGCCGGGCGTCGGGCCCGCGGACATGGGCACGTACGACCCGAACGCGCCGACGAGCAAGCGAACGCTCCCGCCGCCGCCGGTCTTGAAGACGGCATCGGAGCCGCCGCCCGCCGCGCAGCTCACGGAGGACTCGATCGTCGCGTTTCCTGCGCCGGGCGGTCTCGTCGTCCATCCGTCGGGCGTCGCGCTCGTGCGGACCGCCGCGGCCACGGGCTTCGCAGCGCGGCTCGAGGCGCTCCGCGTATCGTCGAACGCGCTCACGATGAAGCTCCTCGAGCGTCATGTGAAGGGCAAGCCCACCGGCGAGTCGTTCGGTGGCGTCGGCAGTCCGCTCGTCCACGCCACGGGCGAAGGTCAGCTCGTCCTCGCGCCGCGTGCCGGTCGCAAGCTGTCGTCGTTCACGCTCGAGCCCGGCACGCACGACATGTGCTTCGTGCGCGAAGAGGTCCTCCTCGGCTTCGACGGCGAGCTCGTGTTCGAGAATGGTCGCCTCGCCACGGGCGAAGGCGAATTCGTCGCCGTCGTGCAGCTCCGGGGCAAGGGCGCTGTCCTCCTCGAGGCCATCGGCGAGATCCTCACGCTCGAGGTCCAGGGCAACCGTGGCCTCAGCGTGCGGCGCGAGGTCGTCCTCGGTTGGTTCGGACGTCTCGTGCCGCGCGCGCTCGCCCCCAGCGAGGCGCCGTGCGGTCAGCGAGGGCTCGTGAGCTTTGCGGGCGTTGGCCGGGTCCTCGTCGCCAGCGCGTGACGCCCGGGCCCCGCCGGGATAGACCCGTCCTCGTGCCGGAGCCGGGATCGCAGCCTCGTATCGCGGCAGACGTCCCGCCGGATGTCCCGTCCGACGCGCGTTCCGGACGAGACCTCCTGCCCCGCGAAGCGCTGAAGGTCCGCCGCAAGGAGGTTCGACGTTCCCTCGCGCAGGATGCGGTGAACATCCCGAACCTGCTGACCTTCGCGCGGATCCTGATGATTCCGCTGTGCCTCTGGTTCCTCGATCAGGACACGCCGCGCGCCGGCTTCTGGTCGGCGATCGTGTTCACGCTCGCGGCCATCACCGACATCCTCGACGGCTATCTCGCACGCAAGCTCGGCGTCGTGAGCGTTCTCGGCAAGCTCATCGACCCGCTGGCGGACAAGCTGATCGTGATGGCCACGCTCGTGTGGCTCGTGCCGATGGATCGCATGCCCGCATGGGCAGTCATCGTGCTGCTGGCGCGCGAGTTCAGTGTCACTGCGCTCCGCAGTGTCGCGGCGAGCGAAGGCGTGATCATCTCCGCCGGTCAAGAGGGCAAGACCAAGACGGCGCTGCAGATGATCGGCATCATCGCGCTGCTCGTCGGGTACCCGTATCACCTGTCGTATTTCGGGTTGGACCTCGGCGTCGTCGACTGCATGATGGTCGGCCGCGCGCTGGTCTACCTCTCGCTCGTGTTCTCGGTGGCGAGCGCCGCGCAGTACATCCGGCTCTTCTCGGCGGCCGTCGAGGCGAAGGAAGAGAAGCTCAATGAGCGGGGCGGCGATCGCAGCGAACGCGATATGAGCGGGAAATTGCCGTGATTCCGGCGGATAGGCTTGCCAGCGGACGAGCATCCGTGCCATCAAGGGGCGGCATGCACAGGGCTCGCAGCTACCGGATCGTGAGCGTCGTGTTGTCCGTGGGCCTGGCCGGGCTCATCGCGCTGACGGCGTGCTCGGATTACCAAGAGGGCGATCGCTGCGAGGTCCTCAACGGCAATGGCGACTGCGCGAGCGGGCTGCAGTGCCTGCCGAAGACCGTCATCAACACCCCCTACAACAGCAGCGATCGCTGCTGTCCCGTGGACCGCACCACGGCAACGCACCCGGCGTGCATCATCCAGTCGGCGTCGGACGCCGGTAACGCCCCGCCCTCCGATTCGAGCGCCGGCCCGACCAGCGACGTGACCGTGGGCGACGGCCCGGTCGAGACCAGCACGGTGCCGGAGGCCGGAATCGACGCGGCGGACGCCGCGGACGCGGCCGAAGGCGGCTGAGAGTGAGCGTCGCGAGCTCCGCGCCGCTCGTTGCCGCCACGCTGGTCGAGCACGCGCAGAACGCGCTGATGCTGTCGATCGCCGTGGTGCTGCCCGTGCTCGTCGTGGCCGCCGTCGTGGGCCTGATCGTCGCCGCATTCCAGGCCGCTTCGCAGATCCAGGACCCGACCATCGCGCATCTTCCGCGGCTCCTCGCGGTGGTGGCGGCCCTCGTGATCGTCGGACCGTGGATGGGATCGCAGATCGGCGTTTTTGCCGAGCGAATGCTCATGCTCGCCTCCGCTCATTGACCGTGCGCTCCGCCGGCCGCGCGCCGGCTGACGATTGACCCACGGGCGGGGCTTTGGTACCTCGCGTGCGAATGAGTGAATCCTCACTCAGTTTGCGCCGCGCGGGGCGGGCGGCGACCGCCCGGAAACCGAAGGATTCCGCGGCTAGCGGGCAGTCGGAGCCGGGGCGCGCCGCCGCACGCTCGCGAGAAGATCGCGAGGCCGCGAAGAAGCGACGGTCCCGCGACAAGCGCGACCGCATCCTGAAGGCCGCCGTCAAGGTCTTCGCCCGGAACGGCTTCCACGCGACGCGCGTGAGCGAGGTCGCCAAGGCGGCGGGCGTCGCCGACGGGACGATCTACCTCTACTTCAAGTCGAAGGAGGAGCTGCTCGTCTCGCTGTTCGAGGACCGCGTGAGCAAGCTCCTCGCGTTCATGCAGGAGAGCCTGCCGAAGCTGCCGAGCGCGCCCGAACGCCTGCGCGCGGTCATCGACATGCAGCTCGGGCTCCTCGAAGGTGAGCGGGAGCTCGCCGAGGTCATCACCGTGATCCTCCGGCAGTCGACGCGGCTCATGAAGGAGTTCGCGGCGCCGAAGTTCCTCGCTTACCTCGATGCCATCGCGACCATCGTCCAGGAGGGACAGGCGGCAGGCGACTTCCGCACTGACGTCTCGCCCAGCATCGCGGCGCGCGCCGTGTTCGGCGCGCTCGACGGCATCACGCTGACGTGGGCGCTCGGACGCGCCGAGCAAGGCGCGCTCGCGCGAGCGGCGAGGCAGCTCGCCGACATCCTCCTGCGCGGCCTCGCCCCCACGTGAGCCCCACGTGAGCCCGACGTGAAGCGGCTCGACGAACGCGCCCGCATCGTGCGCGAGGTGCGCGCGTTCTTCGAGTCCCGCGGCTACGTCGAGGTCGAGACTCCGCTCGCCATCCCCTGCCCCGGCCTCGAGCTGCATCTCGACGCGTTCGAGGTGGTGCCCACGGGATCTCCCGCGACCGGCGCGCCGCGCTTCCTCAGCACGTCGCCGGAATACCAGATGAAGCGCCTGCTCGCCGACGGCTTCACGCGCATCTTCCAGATCACGCGTGCGTTCCGTGTCGGCGAGCTGGGGGATCGCCACAATCCCGAGTTCACGATCCTCGAGCTCTATCGCGCGCACGCCGGCGTCGAGGCCATCATGCGCGACACCGAGCAGCTCGTCGCGCGCGTCACAGGCGGCGTCGTACGCATCGATGAACGTCTCATCGACACGAGACCACCCTTCGCACGGATGACCGTCTGCGATGCGTACCAGCGCTACGCCGGCGTCCCGACCGAGGAGACGCTGCGCATCGCCGAGCACGACGAGGATCGCTTCTTCCGCCTCCTCGTGGACGTCGTGGAGCCGGCGCTGAGCAAGCTCGATCACGCGCTCTTCCTGACCGAGTACCCCGCGTCGCAGGCCTCCCTCGCCCGGAGAAAACCGGGTGATCCGCGCGTGGCCGAGCGCTTCGAGCTCTACGTCGCGGGCGTCGAGCTGTGCAACGGCTTCGGCGAGCTCACCGATCCGGTCGAGCAGCGCATGCGCTTCGAGCACGACCGAGCCGAGCGCGCGCGGCGCGGCAAGCCCGTCTATCCCATCGACGAGCGTTTCCTCGAGGCGCTCGCGCGCGGAATGCCCGACAGCGGCGGCAACGCCATCGGCCTCGACCGGCTGGTCGCGCTCGCCACGGGGAGCACCGCCATCCGCGACGTGCTCGCCTTCGCCGACGACGAGCTCTGATCAGAACGCCTTGAAGCGCGTGTTCGCCCCGAGGAGGAGCCCGAAGCGATCGCCGCCGGGCAGGAGCCCCACCAGAACGACCAGCGAGACATCGAGCCACGGCGTTACCGCGAGCTGCGGACCGCCGGCGATGTGCAGCTGATCGAGCTGCGGCGAGAGGTACTTGATCGCGCCGATCTCGCCGGTCACCGACCAGGTGCCCGCGGCGTCGAGATCGAGATCGAGGTTCACGCCGCCCTCGAGCCCGAACGGGCGCCCCAGGCGCGTGCGCCCCGGCACCGGCTCGAGCGGATCGAGGATCGTTCCCGCCTGCGCGAACACATGCATTCTACCCGTACTTCGGCCGACGATGGCGAGCGACTCGAAGCCGAGGAGACGACGGCCCGGCAACGTGGGTAGCCGCGGCCCGGCCTGGATGCCTCCTGACCACGCGGACTTCGAGCCGATCTCGTCCGGCACGTCGAACATCGCCACGCGCACGGCGATCAGGGTGTTGTCGAGAAAGATGGGCTTCGTGTAGTCCTCGAAGCCGAAGGTCCCGTCGATCTCGAGCTCGACGTGCGAGCCGATGCCGAGGCTCGCCTCGAAATCCGGGACGAACGCGCGCTGCCCGTCCTCACCGGTGACGAGGCCTCCCTGGAGATCGATCTCCGCGGTGCCTGCCGGTTGCAGCCGGAGGTCCGTCGGCTCGAAGCGCCGGCGCCCCTGCGCGGCGGCCACGCCCGACCATCCGACGAAGAGCGCGAGCGCCGTGAGCGCCGCCGCACACTTGCCGATCAACGACCTACCATCGGGACTTTGGCGCGGACCACGTCGGCCACGAAGCGATCGACGTCGGTCGTCGCGTCCGGCGACAGAAGCATGACGAGGTGCCCGTCCGTGCTCCCCCGATCGTACTGCCTGACGATGGCGGTGATCGATGCGCCGGCATTGCCGCCCGCGGGGACCGGGAGGATCGGAGAGCCGATGTCGTCCGCGGTGCTCACGCTCGGCGGTGCTGCCGCGACGGCCAGGCTCGCCGACGACGTGTAGGCGACCTGCGTGGGGCCGGGCGTGAAGGAGTCACCGCGACCATAGACGACGAAGATGTGCTTCGCGGTCGTGAGCGGCGC
>JAYTZB010000108.1:0-3416 GCA_043742085.1 Polyangiaceae bacterium | reverse complement strand
CCCTCGGCGAGGATGGTCTCGGCAACGAGGAGCACCGTGCCCTCGGCGGCGCCGGGCGCCTTCTGGAGGTGCACGACGCTGCCCTTCGTGGGCAACAGGAACGACTCGGTGGCAAGCGGGCGAGGCACGCCCTCGGGACGCACGACGAGCGAGACGACGAAGCGGTTCTCGCCGACGGCGAGCGAAGGCGCCTTCTCATCGCGCTCGTTCCTGCCGGCGAAGTCGCGCGCGAGCTCGAGGACGGGCGCGGTCGGGAGATCGGAGACGACGAACGTCACTCCGACGGGCGTCTCGTCGCCGTCGATGTGGACGCCGCGGACCTTCCCGCCCTTGTGGACGAGCCCCGATGCGCGATCGGCGAGGCGCGTGTCGCCGCCGTGCGCGCGCACGCGCTCGAGGAGGAACTCGACGAGCTCGTCCTCGCCGCCCGCGAGATGCGCCACGCCGCGGGTCCATGCACCATGCAACCGTGCCAGCGCGAAGGCTGGGACATCCGACGCGAGATCACAGGCGAAGCGCGCGGGCGTGGTCACGACGGCGCGAAAGGCATGCTCGCGCGGTAGCTCGGCGAGGAGATCGGAGCCGCCTTCGAGGTACGGCAGCGTCGCCATCACGCGCGCGGTCTCACGGCGCTCCCAGAAGCCACCGGGCGGCCACACCGCGTCGCGCTCGAACGCGGCGTCGGCGGCGGCATTGGTGCGCGCGAGCTCGGCGTAGAGATCGTCGACGACGCGACGAACGGCCGGAAATTCCCGATCGATCTCGCGCGCGAAGAGCTGCGTGTCCGGCGGGAGATCGAGACGCGAGTCGGGACCGAGGACCTGGAGCATCGGATCGAGGGTGCCGAGACGACGGCGGAACGTCTGCGACTGCGCGAGCTCGACGAGCACGCGGCCCCACGCGGGCGACGACGCCGACAGGAACGTGAACGGACGGCGCGCGAGCACGAGGCCGTCGTACCCGTAGGTCGGCTTCCGCCACCCGTGACCGAGGACGAGCACCCGCCACGAGCGCCGCGCGAGCAGCGCTGCGGCGGCGAGCGCCCCGACGCCCGCACCGAGCACGACGACGTCGTAGTGCTTGGAGCTCATCGCGTCAGCGTGCCGTGGGATCCGCGCTGCGCGGCGGCGGCACCGAGCCATGCGCGTGAATATGAACCGTGGGCCGCGCGGTGGTGGCTCCCGCGGCGCCGGAGGGCGGCGGCAGCACCTCGACGCGGCCGTCGCCGATCCACTGCAGCACCGCCGGCAGGAGCTCGTGCTCCTTGACGAGGATGCGCTCGCGCAAGGTCTCCTCGTCGTCGCCGTCGAGGACGGGAACGGTGGCCTGCGCGAGGATCGGTCCCGTGTCCATGCCGACGTCGACGAGGTGCACGGTGCAGCCGGTCACGCGCACGCCGTACGCGAGGGCCTGCGCCTGCGCATGAATGCCCGGAAAAGCAGGGAGAAGCGCGGGGTGGATGTTCACGACGCGATGCGGGAACGCCTCGAGCAGCACCGGCGTGATGAGGCGCATGAAGCCCGCGAGCACGACGCAGTCCACCTCGTTGCCGCGCAACGACTCGACGACGGCGGCGTCGAAGGCCTCGCGGCTCGGGTAAGCCTTGTGGTCGATCACCACGGTGTGGATGCCCGCGGCACGCGCGCGATCGAGCGCCTTCGCGGTGGCGACGTTGGAGATGACGACGCCGATCTTCGCGCGCAAGCGTCCGCTCTGGACGGCGTCGATGACGGCCTGGAGGTTGGTGCCGGATCCCGAGACCAGGATCCCGAGCACGAAGTCATCGGCGCGACGCGTGGAGGATTTCACGAGCAGCTGCTCACGCGGAGAGGGCTCACGGGAACACGACCCGCGCCTCGAAGTCGGTGCCCTCCGGCATCGCGATGACCTCGCCGAGATCGATGGGCTGCTCGCCGATGGCGACGAGCGCCTCGTTGGTGCGGGCGACATCGTAGGCGGGCACCACGAACACGAAGCCGATGCCCAGGTTGAACACGCGGCGGAGCTCCTGCTCCTCGACGCGCTCTCCGATGAGCTCGATGATGGCGGGGCGCTTCCACGGATTGCCGGACCCGGTGGTGGTGAGCCGCGCGCCGAGGTGATCGGGCAGGACGCGCGGAAGGTTGCCGGGCAGCCCGCCGCCGGTGATGTGGCTCATGGCGTGGACGTCGACGCCGGCGGCGAGCACCGCCTGCACGTGGCGCGGATAGAGGCGCGTGGGCGCGAGGAGCGCCTCGGCCACCGATTGTCCGCCGAGCTGCGGAGGCCGATCGGTCGGCGTGAGCTTCATGGCGTCGAAGAGGACGCGGCGCGCGAGCGAGTAGCCATTGGAGTGGAGGCCGCTCGAGGCGAGGCCGACGAGCTTGTCGCCGAGCGCGACGCGCTTGCCGTCCACGATCTTGGAGCGTGCGACGACGCCCACCGTGAAGCCGGCGAGATCGTACTCGCCGGCGGCGTACATGCCGGGGAGCTCCGCGGTCTCGCCGCCGAGGAGCGCGCAGCCCGCTTCCTTGCAGGCGTTGGCGATGCCCTTGACGACGCTCTCGGCGACCGCGACGTCCAGCTTGCCGGTGCCGAAGTAGTCGAGGAAGAAGAGCGGCCGCGCGCCGGTGGTGATGATGTCGTTGACGCACATCCCGACGAGGTCTTGACCGATGGTGTCGTGGACGCCGGTGAGGAAGGCCACCTTGAGCTTGGTGCCGACGCCGTCGGTGCCGCTCACGAGGACCGGCTCGTCGATGCCGCTCGGGACCGCGCACAGGCCGGCGAAGCCGCCGACGTCCGAGAGCACCTCGGGAATGCGGGTCATCTTGGCGAACGGCTTGATGCGCTCGACGAGCTCGTCGCCGGCATCGATGTCAACGCCAGCCTCGCGATACGAGATCGGTCCCATCGCGGGAAGCCTTAGTCGGGCTCGCCCGTCGCGACAAGAGTGCGAGGCGGAGAGGCGCTATGCCCGCCGGGCCCGAAAAACCACGCGGGTATGCAGCGGGAACGTGTAGGCCACGCTCACCAGGGCCGCGACCAGGATCCGCGCCGCCACGTACGGCACCGCAGGAATAGCGCCCAGCACCAGCGCCACGAGGGCGCCGTTGAGGAGCGCGCCGCCGATCGACACCGCGGCGTAGCGCGCAGCCTGCCCGGGGAGGGAGCCGGTGTAGACGTCGCGAAACGCCCACGTGCGTCCGATCGCGAAGTTGGTGACGCCGCCGCAGAACGCCCCGCCGACCGTCGCGAGCGGCGGCGCGACGTGCGCCAGCTCCACGAGGAGGACCATCGTGCCGAAGTCGACGGCGGTCGCCGCGAGGGCCGCGACCTGGTGCTTGCCGAAGAGACGAAGGAGCGAGAACGGGCGCGCGACGGACATCACTCCGCCTCGGCGGTGCGCGGCTCGGCGCCGTCGCGTCGGTCGCGCC
>JAYTZB010000107.1:0-3086 GCA_043742085.1 Polyangiaceae bacterium | reverse complement strand
GAACGGTCGGAACCGGACGCGCCTTGTGCTTCGACACACCAACCTGGGACATGAGCGTGCCGACGTCCATGTACGTGTGCTGCTCTTTCACGAGTCCGTCGGGTCCGAACCACATGACGTCGACGCCCTGCGCGCCGACCGGCTTCTCGGTGGCCTTCATGCCGCCCATGCCGCCCGAATCCGTGCCGGCCCATGCGAACTCGACGACGACGACGTCGCCCTTCACGAAGATGCGGTTGGCGCCGGACTTGGCGTTCGACGCCATGTCCCAGTTCTTCTGCCACATGGCGGCGATCGCCTCGCGACCGGTGACGTCGGGCATGCCCGCCATCTTGATCACGGCGTTCTCGGTGTAGAAGCTCGCCGTCTTCTTCGCGTCGTGGGCGCTCATCGCCATGACGAGGCCCGCGCTCGTCTGCTTCTGCAGCTCGGCCATCGTCGGCGCCGGCTTCGGCTCCTCCTTCGGAGCCTCGACCACCGGCGGCGGCGTCGGCGCTGCGGGCGTCGCCGGCACCACGGGCTGCGGCTTCACTTCGTCGCCGCCACACGCCCCGAGCCCGATGGCCAGGAACCCGACCGCCAACACGCCAACTCCGAAGGAAACGCTTCGCATGATCATTCTCCTAGGATCCGCCCCCAAAAAGCTGGAAACGGCTCTCAATCGCGCCTTTCCCGGGCCACGTCAAGCCTGTGGTAAGAGCAATCCGTGCGTAAAAGGCCGCTCGGCAAGACGGGTCTGGTCGTCTCGGAGCTCGCGATCGGGACGTGGGGCCTCGCTGGCGAGTCTTACGGCGCCGTCGACGAGGCGGATGCCGAGAAGGTGCTGCGTCGTGCCGTCGACATGGGCTTCTCGCTCGTCGACACCGCCGACGCGTACGGCGGCGGGCGCATGGAGCTCCTCGTCGGCAAGGTCCTGAAGGATCATCCCGACCTCGTCGTCGTCACCAAGGGCGGCGTCGATCGGACCACCGATCCCACGCGGAAGACCTTCGATCCCGCGTACCTGCGCGCGTCCGTCGAGCGCTCCTGCAAGCGGCTCGGCGTGGAGGCCCTTCCTCTCTTCATGTTGCATCACCCGACGCCCGATTCGCTCTACGCGATGGACGCCGTGGAGGCGGCCCTCGCCTTGAAGACCGAGGGCAAGATCCAGCACTGGGGCGTCGCCGCGGGTGACGAGGACGTCGCGCGCGCCGCCATCGACAAGGGCGCCGAGGTCGTCGAGCTCGCCTACAACCTCACGCACCCCATCGATCTCCACCGCATCTCCGGCGACGTCATGGTCGCAGGCTGCGGGATCCTCGCGCGCAGCGTGCTCGGCTACGGCCTCCTCGCCGGCATGTGGGCGAAGGACCGGACGTTCCCCGAGGGCGACCATCGCAACGATCGCTGGACGCGCATGGAGCTCGAGCATCGCATCGAACAGCTCGACGCCATCCGCTTCCTCGTCAAGGGCGAGGTGCACACGCTGCGCGGCGCGGCCGTTCGCTTCGTCCTCGCCAATCATCTCGTGTCGGCTGCGATCCTGGGCCCCCGCACCGTCGAGCAGCTCGAGCAGCTCGTACGCGAGACCGGCGGCGGACCGCGCTATCTTCCCGATGACGATCTTCGGCAGCTCCCTCGCGCCCTCGATCGCGTCGGCATCCACTCCTAGCAAGACCAACCCGTGACCCTCGATCGCCAGTCCGTCCTCGACAAGCTCCTCCACGCCGCGCGCGGTGCGTCGGAGATCGTCATGCGCGTCTACGCCGAGAAGGGCGACATGGGCGCGGAGCTGAAGGGCCCCAACGATCCCGTCACGCGCGCCGACAAGGAAGCGAACGCGTTCCTCATCGACGCGCTGAGCAGGAGCCTGCCCGGCCTACCCATCGTCGCCGAGGAGAGTCACCCTTCGACGTTCGCCGGCTTCGAGGCCGCGCCCGTGTCGCTCTTCGTGGATCCGGTCGACGGCACGCGCGACTTCATCGCGAAGAACGGCGAGTTCTGCGTGATGATCGGCCTCGCCGAAGGCGGCCGCGCGACGGTGGGCGTCGTCCTCTGCCCGGTGTTCGGCGGGCGTCGTCTCACGTATGGCGCCGCGGAGGGCGTCGGCGCTTTCCTCATCGGCGACGACGGCGCGAAGAAGGCCATCCACGTCTCGAGCGCCTCCGACTTCGCCGAGGTGCGCTGCGCGGTCTCGCGCTTCCAGCGCAGCAAGAGCGTCGACGCCAAGCTCGGATCGCTCGGCTGCAAGGAGCTCATCGCCATCGGCAGCTCCGGCATCAAGGGCGTGCAGGTCGGCAGCGGCGCGATGGAGCTCTATGCGCACCCCTCGCGCGGGCGCGTGAAGCTGTGGGACGCGTGCGCGCCGGAAGCGATCGTGCGCGCAGCCGGCGGCATCTACACCGACGCGAAGGGCATTCCCTTCGATTATCGCGGACCGGTCGAGCAGGGTCAGGGAACGCTCGCCGCGAACCCCACGCTCCATGCCGAGGCCTTGCGCCGCTTCGCCGAGCACGACAAGCAAACGGGCGGCGAGACCATCGTATGAGAGACCACGCCGAGGTCGTCGTGATCGGGGCGGGCATCATGGGCCTGTCGATCGCGTACCACCTCGCGAGGCTCGGGGTGCGCGACGTCACCGTCGTCGACAAGAGCTACCTGTGCGGAGGCGCCAGCGGGCGCAACGGCGGAGGCATCCGCGCGCAGTGGTCGAGCGAAGCGAACGTGCGGCTCATGCAGGAGAGCATCCGCATGTGCCAGGACTTCGCCAACGAGTTCAAGATCAACGTCTGGCTCCGGCAGGGCGGCTACCTGTTCCTCGCGCGCGACGAGCAGAAGCGACGCGCGCTCGAAGAAAGCTGCAAAGTACAACGAGAGTGCGGGCTCTCGACGCGCATGCTGTCGCCGCGGGAAGCGCAGAAGATCGTGCCCGAGCTCTCCATCGACGGCGTCGTGGCGGCCACGTTCAATCCCGACGACGGCGTGGTCTTCCCGTGGCCCTTCGTGTGGGGCTTCGCGCAGGCGGCGATGAAGCTGGGCGTCGAGGTGTGCACCTTCACCGAGGTCGCGGGGATCGACGTGCGCGGCACGACCATCGAAGGCGTACG
>JAYTZB010000106.1:0-3105 GCA_043742085.1 Polyangiaceae bacterium | reverse complement strand
TTCGATCACGGCGTCACGCCCGAGGGCGACGCGTACATCGTCATGGAGATGCTGGACGGGCGCGACCTCGCCCAGCATCTCGCTGCCAATGGACCCATGGCACCGCGCGACGTCGCCGCGCTCGTCGCGCAGGTGGCGAAGGCGCTCGGCAAGGCGCACCAGGTCGGGGTCGTCCATCGCGACATCAAGCCCGACAACATCTTCCTGTGTGACGCCGACGGCGGTGAGCTCTTCGTGAAGCTCCTCGACTTCGGGATCGCGAAGCGCGATCAGCACAAGGTCACGAGCGCCGCGACGACCACCGGCGCCGTGGTCGGAACGCCGTATTACATGAGCCCCGAGCAGATCGTCGGCGACAAGGACACCGACGCACGCACGGACATCTGGTCGCTCGGGGTCGTCGCGTACGAGGCGATGACCGGACGGCGCCCGTTCGAGGGCACCACCGTCGGCGCCATCACGCTCGCCATCCACACCGCCACGCGGCGCATCACCGAACACCTGCCCGACGCCGCGCCTGCGCTCGACGAGTGGTTCGCGAGGGCGTGTGCGCGCAACGTCAAGGAGCGCTTCCAGACGCCGCGCGAAGCAGCGCAGGCTCTGCTCGCCGCGACCGGCGATCTCGCGGGCTCGCTCCCGCTGCTCCGCGCGCCGATGCCGTCGATGGTCGGTGACGGGGGGAGCGATCCATCGATTGCTTCGCACGCCTCGCATCTCGACCGCGCGACGACGGGCGAGCCGATCCCCGACGGCCGCGCCGCCACGCACCTATCCTCGGCGTTCCCGACGCCGCCGGGGTCGCGACCGGGCCGCACGCGACCTGCGCTCATCGTCGGAGCCATCGCCGTCGCGCTCGTCGTCGTCGCGGGCATGTTCGTCGTGCCCGCGATGCTGAAGCCGCGCGTCGAGCAGGCCGTGAACGGCGCGGCGAGCCGGCCCTTCGGCGGCGCCACGCCGAGCGCCAGCGCGGTGCCGCCGCCGAGCGGCAACGACGAGAACGGCGCCGCCATCTGGCCGGCGACGGGCGCGGGCGCGGGTACGGGAGCGGGCACGGGAGCGGGCACGGGAGGCGCAGCCGGATCGGGCACGGGGACGGCCACGGCCACGGCCACGGCCAGCGCGAGCGCGATCGGATCGGGCGCATCCGTAGTACCCTCGCGACCATCCACCGGCGCCGGACGTCCCGGAGCACGACCCACGACGACGACGTCCAAGCCGACGAAGCCGGGCCGCACGCGAGACGATGACGACATCAAATAGCCACCGACCGCGCGCCCTTCGCGCCTGCCTCGTCCTCACCACGTCGCTGCTCCTCGCGTTGCCCGCGACCAGCTCGGCCCAGACCGCGCAGCCATCCGCGCCATCCCCATCTCCATCCACGCCCGCGACGGCGCCGAGCGGCCCGCCGTCGGCAGCCGACCTCGAATCGGCGCGCGAGCTGTTCAAGGAAGGACGCGAGCTCCGTCAGAGCGGCGATCTCAAGCGCGCCCTCGAGCGCTTCAAGGCCGCGCACGCGTACGGGCAGACGCCCGTGACCGCTCTCGAGCTGGGCCGCACGCACATCCAGCTCGGCGAGCTCGTCGAGGGCCGCGAGGTGCTGCTCTCGGTCGCGCGCATGAAGGTGCAGCCCGACGAGACCGAGAAGAGCGCCGCAGCCCGAAG
Source organism: Polyangiaceae bacterium (assembly GCA_043742085.1). Lineage (GTDB taxonomy): Bacteria > Myxococcota_A > Polyangia > Polyangiales > Polyangiaceae > Labilithrix. The sequence continues at coordinate 1,443 of JAYTZB010000106.1, read as the reverse complement.
CGAAGCCGCGGATCTCGCCGAGGAGGTGAAGAAGCGCATTCCCACCCTCACGGTCAAGCTGACCGGCATCGCGTCCGACTCCGCGGCCGTGCTCCAGGTCGACGGCTTCGCCGTCCCGATCGTCGGCCTCACCGGCATTCGCAAGGTGAACCCGGGCAAGCACGTCGTCCTCGCCAAGGCCGGGACGCACGAGGAGACGCGCAACATCGATCTCGAAGAGTCGAAGACGCAGGACGTCACCATCGATCTCACCGGCGCCGGCGCTGCGGTGCCTGTCGGCCCCGTCGCCCCGGTGGAGAGCGGCCCGAAGGAGATCAGCCCGGTCACGTGGATCGGGCTCGGCGTCGGAGCGCTGGGAATCGGCGTCGGGGCCGTCACCGGCATCATCGCGCTCGGCAAGGCGAGCAAGGTCGACAAGGCCTGCACGAGCACACACTGTCCGCCGTCCGCGCAGAGCACCGTCGATTCCGGCCGAACCGTGGCGACCATCTCGACCATCGGATTTGCAGTGGGCGGCGCGGGCCTCGTCACCGCCGCCGTGGGATACTTCCTGTTGTCGAAGCCCAAGGCTTCCGCGACGGGCGTGATGCCATTCGTCACGGCGAGCTCTGTCGGCCTCGACGGGAGCTTCTAACACATGCAGCTTACACCTATTCGCCAGCGTGCCGGTGTCGCCGTCGCGCTCGTCGTTCCGCTCGTGCTCCTCCTGACCACCGGCGCGTGCGGTCAGGTGACCGGCCTCAGCAACGACTACCTGTTCGATCTCCAGCAGGACGGCGGCGGCAGCGACGCGAATGGTGACGCGGCGGCCGCAACCGATGCACCGAAGGGTGACGCCATCGCGGACGCGAACGCCGACCGAGCCGCGCCGAAGTGCTCGGTAGCGCAGGCGGCGAGCGCCACGGTGCGCATGAGCCAGATGACGGGGCTCATGGCGTGCAAGGATTGCCTCGCCAACAACTGCTGCACCGACGTCGAGACGTGCTCCAACAGCAGCGAGTGCAGGCGCGCCTTCGCGTGTCGCCTCGACTGCACGACCCTCACCGGCACCGATCGGCACGACTGCTTCAACGCGTGCATGAACGGCGGCGGCAATCCCACGCCCGCGTCGTGGACGAGCAGTGTCGCCGCGTGCAGCAAGTCGTCCTGCGACTCGATCTGCGCGTTCCTGTAGGTTCAGGCGCTCGCACGAGCGTGTCGGGCTCGCTCAGGGCACCCGGCAGATCGTCTTGCACTTCGCGCGCTGACACTCGACGCGCGCGACGGCGGGCGCGCCACTCGCGACGAACGTGTCCCAGCACTTCTTGACCGCGACCGGATCCGGCTGGCCGTAGATGTCGACCGCGGCGGCAATGCACGGGTCGAACGCGGTATTGGCGGCGTCACAGATCTTGTCGTCGTAGCAACCGAACCGCGTCGTGCAGCAGTTGGTGTTCTCGCAGA